>CAYMQL010000107.1:0-7592 GCA_964392255.1 uncultured Planctomycetaceae bacterium
CCACTAGCCACTAGCCACTAGCCACTAGCCACTAGCCACTAGCCACTAGCCACTAACCCCTAGCCACTAGCCACTCTCCCCCCCCAATGTACCGCAACCTTCGCCAGTGCGTCGACGATCTGGAGGCGGCGGGGCAACTGGTTCGCGTGGCGACGCCGGTCGATGCGAATTTGGAGGCGGCCGAGATTCAGCGGCGCGTGTTTCGCTCGGGCGGACCGGCCGTGTTGTTCGAACAGGTCGTCGGATGCCGGTTTCCGATGCTCGGCAACCTGTTCGGCACGATGAGCCGCATGCGGTACATCTTTCGCCATTCGCTCAGGCGGTTGGAACAGGCCGTGGCGCTTCAGGCCGATCCGGCCGACTTGCTTCGTCGTCCGCGGCTGTATCTGAAAGCGCCTTGGGCGGCGTGGCTGAGCCGGCCGCGGCGGGTGGCCGCCGGCCCAGTGACGGCCCACGAGACGACGCTGGCCGAGCTGCCGCAATTGAAGTCGTGGCCCGACGACGGCGGGGCGTATGTGACGCTGCCGCAAGTTTACACCGAAGACCCGGATCGGCCGGGCCTGGCTCATAGCAATTTGGGCATGTATCGCGTGCAAATTTCGGGCGGGCGATACGAGCGGAATCGCGAGGCGGGGCTGCATTATCAGATCGGTCGCGGCATCGCGGCCCATCACGCCGCGGCGCTGCGGCGGGGCCAGCCGCTGCCGGTCAATGTGTTTGTGGGCGGCCCGCCGGCCATGAGCGTGGCCGCGGTGATGCCGCTGCCCGAGGGCATAAGCGAACTGGCGCTGGCCGGAGTGTTGGGCGGGCGGCGCGTGCCGATGATCTGCCGGCCGGGCCAACTGCCCATCGCGGCCGAGGCCGATTTCTGCATCGTCGGGCGGCTCGAGCCCGCGCGAATGAAGCCCGAGGGGCCGTTCGGCGATCATCTGGGCTATTACAGTCTGGAGCACGATTTTCCGTGCATGACGGTCGAGCGGGTGTATCATCGCACGGGGGCGATCTGGCCATTTACCGTGGTCGGCCGCCCGCCGCAAGAAGACACGATCTTCGCCGAGCTGATTCACGAGCTGGCCGGGCCGGCGATTCCGCGGCAGTTGCCGGGCGTGCGTGCGGTTCATGCGGTCGATGCGGCGGGCGTGCATCCGCTGCTGCTGGCCGTCGGCAGCGAGCGGTATGCGCCTTTCGACGCGCGGCGGCGTCCGCAGGAGTTGCTGGCGCTTGCCCACGCGATTTTGGGCCACGGCCAGTTGTCGCTGACCAAGTATCTTTGGATCGCCGCGGCCGAAGACAACCCGAAGTTGGACGTTCGCGACGTGGCCGAGTTCTTTCGGCACATGTTGGAGCGGGTCGATTGGCGGCGCGACGTGCATTTCGAGACCTGCACGACCATCGACACGCTCGACTACAGCGGCGGGCGGCTGAACGAAGGATCGAAGGCCGTCATCGCGGCGGCCGGCCCGGCGGTGCGGACGCTGCCGGTGGCCTGCGACAGCCGGATGACGCTGCCCGAGTCGCTGGGCTTTCGCCGGCCGCGGGTGTGTCTGCCGGGGATTTTGGTGGTCGAGGGTCCGGCGTACAATGCGTCGGGCGAAGGGGACCCCGGGGCGAAGGGGACAGTCCCATTTTCGCCGACCAACCCTGCGGGTTGGCGTCTGCAAAAATCGGGACAGTCCCCGGTTGGTCGAGACAACGCGGTCGAGCGGTTTTGCGGATTTTACAACCGGCGGGACGCGATAGGTGCGTTTCCGCTGGTCGTGGTGGTCGATCGGAGCGATTTTTCGGCCGCGACGCTGGAAAACTTCCTTTGGACGACCTTCACCCGGAGCAATCCGGCCGCCGATATTTATGGAATCGAGGCGTTTGTTGAGGACAAGCATTGGGGGTGTTGCGGATCGCTGGTGATCGACGCGCGTGCGAAGCCGCATCACGCCCCGCCGCTGGTCGAGGATCCGGCCGTAACGCGGCGAGTGGATGAGCTAGGTGCCCCGGGCGGCCCGCTGCACGGGATTGTGTGAGGGGGCAGTGGGCAGTGGTTGGTGGTTAGTGGTTAGTGGTTAGTGGCTAGAGTTTAGCCGCCGCGTCCACGCGGCGAGTGGCAACAGTGGGCAGTGGGCAGTTCATCAATCATCAATCATCAATCATCCTTCATCCTTCGCCTTCCGCCCACGCCATGTGCAATACCGAAACGATCGTGATCGTCGCTTGGCTGTTTTTGTTCGGCGGGGCGGTCGGCAGCTTTATGAACGTGGTGGTGTACCGGCTGCCGCTGGGGATTAGCATCGTCAGCCCGCCGTCGCACTGTCCGAAGTGCGGCAAGCTGATTCCGTGGTACGACAATGTGCCGATCTTGGGCTGGATTTTTTTGCGGGGCCGCTGCCGGCAGTGCCGCAACCCGATTTCCATGCGGTATCCGGTGGTCGAAGCCGTCACGGCCGCGATGTTCGCCGCGGTGGCGGCGGTTGAGCTGCCCTACATGAATCGGACCGGGTTCTACGGCATTTATCCTTGCCACATGCTGCTGTTGTGTACGCTTTTATGCGCCGGCCTGATCGAATACGACGGCAATCGCGTGCCTTGGCGGCTTTTCGCGCCGGCGTTGGCGGCGGGCGTCGCGGCAGCGCTGCTCTGGCCAAAGTGGCCGTCTTTGCCGCTGCCATGGGAGCTGCCCTTAGTGCTAAACAACGCAGTGGATGGACTGGCGGGCTTGGTGGCGGGCGTCCTGGCGGGAGGCATTGCGTGTGGCGTACTGCCTGGCCAGAGGCCAATCGGTTTAATGCTTGGCCTGATTTGCGTGGGATTGCTGTGGGGGCCTGTGGTTGTAGCGATTATCGCACTGGTCTTAGCCATCCTGATTTGGCCGCTGTGGCTTCCCGAGCCCGTTTCATTGCGGCTGCGCGTTCCCAACAGTCTCCTGCTGTGCGCAATCGTATTAGTGTGGATCCCCCTCTGGGCGATGCTTGCCTCTGCGTAGCCAGATGGGCTAGAATAGCAATATGAGCACAGTAGAGTACGCGCACATATCCCTGGACACGACAAGTGCGCCCATATTGACGGGCACGCGCGTGAAAGTCGTTGAAATCGTGCTCGATTACTTGGCGCACGGATCCGACGCTGAAGAAATCCAGCGACAGTTCCCCATGTTGACCTTGGGTCAAATCCACAGTGCTTTGGGATACTACTTCGACCACCAGGAAGAAGTCGACCGGGACATAGCGCAACGGTTGCATAAGGTCGGCGACATCCAAACGCGACTTGCGGACTCTTCGCTCGCCAGAAAGCTCAAAGCGTTGAAGAACCAGCAGTGAGCCTTCCTCTTTACGTCGATCATCACGTTCGCGGCGCGGTCACCAAAGGCCTGCGGCGGCGAAGCATTGACGTTCTTACGGCCTTTGAGGACGGACGGTCGGAGGTTCCCGACGCTGAAGTGCTTGGACGCGCTACGTTTCTTGGACGTGTTGTATTTACCCAGGATGACGACTTTCTCGCCATCGCCGACCAGTGGCAGCGCGACGGCCGGGACTTCGCCGGGCTTGTGTACGCTCATCAGCTTCACGCGACCATTGGCCAGATCGTAGCCGACCTTCAACTCATTCTCGAAGTCGCGACGCTCGACGAGATGCGCAACACGGTCTTGTTCCTTCCGCTGTAAGCCGTGGCGGAAGGAGCGAACCGTTCCGTAAGGGCGTCAAAAAACGCAAGCTAGACTCGCACGTCGATGCCGCGGTCGCGGAGATAGCTTTTTAGCTCCGGGATTTCGATCGTGCGGAAGTGGAACACCGAGGCCGCCAGCAGAATCGTCGCGCCGGCTTCGACCGCCTCGTAGAAATGTTCGAGCTTGCCGGCCCCGCCCGAGGCGACGATCTCGGCCGAGGTGTTTTGCTTCATCGCGCGAATGACAGGCAGGTCGTAGCCGGTTTTTGCGCCGTCGCCGGCTTTGCTGGTGGGCAGGATCACCGGCACGCCGAAGCCGTCGACCCGCTTGGCCCACTCGACGGCGTCCGTGCCGGTGGCGGTCCGTCCGCCGTCGATATAGACTTCGTAGCCCGACGGCATGGCCGGGTTCTGGTCTACGTCGATGGCCACGGTCACCTTTTCGGGGCCGAACTCCTTGACCATCTCGGCGATGACCTCGGGTTTGCGGAAGGCGGCGCTGCTGGTCGAGATTTTGTCGGCGCCCGCGGCGAGGACGGCCGCGGCCGAAGCCACGTCGGAGATTCCGCCGCCGACGGTGAAGGGCACGGTGGCGGCTTGGGCGACGCGCCGGACCACGTCGAGCATGGTGCCGCGCCCCTCGACGGTGGCCGTGATGTCCAGCAGCGCCAATTCATCGGCGCCGGCCTGGCAGTAGGCCCGGGCGCATTTCACCGGGTCGCCCGCGTCGCGAATATCGACGAAGTGAACGCCTTTGACCACGCGGCCGTTTTGCATGTCCAGGCACGGCATAATGCGGATTGACGGAGCCATTGGCGATCTTTCTTTTCGACGGGTGGGGATGGGAGGAAACGGATTTTGGGGCTTTCGGCGACCAGCCTTTTGTGTAGCGTAGCCGCCGTTGCGAGTCAACGGGCTGCTGCCGTTCTCGGAGCTATACGGAATTTTGTGTCAGGTAATCCCCAGCCCGCGAAATCCACGGCAAAGGGGACAGTCCCCGTTCTATTGCTTTACAGCGTTCGCCCCTCGCCCCTCGCCCCTCGCCCCTATAAAATACCGACATGACCGCCGCCGATCCAACTCCTGCTCAACTGCTGGCCACGCCGGCGCAGTTTCTCAAGGGCGTGGGTCCCGCCCGGGCGGAATTGCTCGACCGCATGGGACTGCACACCGCCGGCGACGTGCTGTTCTGCTTCCCGCGCGATTACCAGGACTTCAGCGACGAGCGCGACGTCGATCGGCTCGAAGAGGGCAAGCTGCAAAGCGTTCGCGGCGTGGTCGAAGACATTGATCTGCGCAGCACTGCCGCCGGCGGGTGCATTCTGGGCGTTTCGATCCGCTGCCGCACCGGACATCTGCGAGCCCTCTGGTTCAACCAGCAGTTCATGCGCGAACGGTTCAAGTTCGGCCAGCCCGTGATGCTCTCCGGCAAGCCGAAATACGAGGGGCTTGTCTGGCAGATGCACCACCCGCGCGTCGAAACGCTCGACGAAGAGGAAGAGGAGCCGGCGACGAAAATGCTGCCGGTCTATCCGCTGACCGAGGGCCTGTTGCAATGGCAGATGCGAAGAATCGTCCGCGGGGCGCTGGAAACCTACGTCGATAAGCTTGAGGAGGTGTTTCCTGAGTCGTATCTGCGCGATCACGACCTCTGGCCGCTGCGTCGGGCGCTGCCACAGGTGCATTTTCCCGACGATCAAGCGAGTTTGGACCTCGCCCGGCGGCGGTTGGTGTATCAGGAACTGTTTGTTTTGCAGTTGGCGTTGGCCGTTCGACGGCAGCGGCAGCACGATCAGCGCCGGGCGCCGTCGTTGGAGGCCACGGCCCGAATCGACGCCCGCATACGCCGCCTGTTTCCGTTTGAATTGACGCCCGGCCAAGAGCAGGCCATCGCCGAGATTGCGGCCGACATGGCCGGCCCGCTGCCGATGAACCGGCTGTTGCAGGGCGACGTGGGCAGCGGCAAGACGGTGGTGGCGGCCTACGCGATGCTGCTGGCCGTGGCCCACGGCTATCAGGCCGTGCTTATGGCGCCCACCGAAGTGCTCGCACGGCAGCATGCGCAGACGTTGGATCGGATGTTGGCCGCCAGCCAGGTTCGCCGGGCCCAGTTGACCGGCGGGCTCACTGCGAATCAGCGGACGGTCCTGCTGCAACGGATTGCGGCCGGCGAGGTCGATCTGGTGGTCGGCACCCAGGCCGTGATTCAAGAGGACGTTGCATTCGCCAAGCTCGGCCTGGTGGTGATCGACGAGCAGCACAAATTCGGCGTGCGTCAGCGGGCGGTGCTGAAACAGGCGGGACTCGATCCGCATTACCTGGTGATGACCGCCACGCCCATCCCGCGCTCGGTCACGATGACGCTGTTCGGCGACTTGGACGTTTCGACCCTCTGCGACAGTCCGCCGGGCCGGCAGAAGGTCAACACCTATCTGGCCAACGAAGGGCAGCGAGCGAAGTGGTGGGACTTTTTTCGCCGCAAGCTGCGCGAAGGCCGCCAGGGATTCGTCGTCACGCCGCTGGTCGACGAGTCGACGGCGGCCGACGCCGCCAGTCTGGAAGAAACCTACGAATCGCTGACCAACGGCGAGTTGGAGGCGTTTCGGCTCGGGCTGATCCACGGCCGCATGACATCGGCCGAGAAAGACGCCGTAATGGACCGCTTCCGCAGCGGAGAGATTCAAGTGCTGGTGAGCACGTCGGTCGTCGAGGTGGGCGTCGACGTTCCGAACGCTACGCTGATGACGATCGAGAGCGGGCAGCGCTTCGGGCTGGCCCAGTTGCACCAGCTTCGCGGGCGCGTCAGCCGCGGCAAGTTTCCGGGCTTCTGCTGCGTCTTTGGCGATCCGCAAACCGAAGAGTCGCGCGAGCGGCTGAAGGCGTTTGTGGCCTCGACCGACGGTTTTGAGTTGGCCGAGACCGATTTCAAACTTCGCGGGCCGGGCGATCTTTTTGGAACGAAGCAGCACGGATTGCCGCCGCTAAGGATCGCCGATCTGCTCAACGACCGGTCGATTCTCGAAGAGGCCCGACGCGACGCCCAGACGCTTGTGACCGCCGATCCGGGGCTTGCGTCGGACGAACACGCCGGCTTGCGGCGGCAGATGCTTGCGCGATACGGCAAGTCGCTCGATCTGGGCGACGTAGGATGACCGTGCCCCAAGAAGGGGATCGTGCCCGCGAAAGGGGGACTGTCCCAATTTTCGTGTCAGCGAATATGGGACTGTCCCCTTTGACGCGGATTCAAACAGTCCCGCGAAAGGATTCGATTTGACGCTCCCTGTTTCGTAACCTAGGCTTTCGTTGGCGGGTGTTTGGCCCGTTCTTGTCGCGGGGGCATCATTTGAGCTTTGGGGCAATCTCGTTCCGTCGTATTTCTCGCACGCAGGGCCGCAAGAGGCGCGAGGGCCGCGCCGTCCAAGGAGAAATCAGCGATGAAGCTGCTGATGCCGCAACTCGATTTGCTCGGCGAGCCTGCCGGCGCAACCGATGAGGATATTCGCGCGCAGGTCTGGGGGCTGTTGACGACGCTCTATCCGCGGAATGATTTGATCGAGCGGCGACGCGACAGCCGATACCCGTTTCCGAACCTGATCCACCTGACGCCCGTCGGCCCGGACGGCGTTTCGCCGGAAGGCGAGACCGTCGTGGTCGTGGGCCGGCATCTTTCGGAGCAAGGTTTGGGATTTTTCCACCAGACGCCGCTGCCATACCGCCGCATGATCGCTTCGCTGGAATGCGGCAAGGGTCATCGGCTGGCGTTTCTGATCGACCTGAGCTGGTGCCGCTTCACCAAGGACGGTTGGTATGAGAGCGGCGGCCGATTCTTGCAGGCCGTGGCCCCGCCGCCGGAACAATAGCCATCTGACATATTCAAAGTGTCGGATTGGGTGCCACTCAATGCCGTTTCCAGTTTGCTGCAACAATGAGTGGATGCT
>CAYMQL010000108.1:0-7492 GCA_964392255.1 uncultured Planctomycetaceae bacterium
TGCGTTGAACGCATACAATAGACCCAGCGGTTGGATATTTCGTCTATCGGCGCCTAGTCGCTGACCCCAGACCACCGATTCCATGGACGCAACCTCGGTCATCTTGTTCTCCGCGGTCTCGCTTATTGCGGCGGTCGTGCTTCTGGTTTCGCACGTCCGGGCGTGGCGGACCTACCGCCAACAGCAACTCGATCCCGAAGACTACGACTACCGGCGTCGGCAGTTCCGCCGGCGGATGCAAACCAGCGCCATGCTTGCCATTCTGGCCGTTGCCCTGCTGGTCGGATACCTGTTGATGCTCTGGATTCGTTCGAGCCTGTTCGCCACCGTCTTTTGGATCATCGTGATGCTTGTGACGTGCTGGGTTGCGCTGCTGGCGATGGTCGACATTTGGGCTACGAAGCACCATTTCAGCCGCATGCGCGATCGCTGTCTGGTCGAGCAGGCCAAGCTTCAGGCCGAAGCCCGCCGCATCCAGGCCGTCCGGGGCAACGGCAAAGCCGGCAAAAAAGACATCGGCCTAGGCGACCAACGAGCGGAAAACGCGGGGCGTTGACGCAGATAGAAGCGTAAACGCTTACTGTCGTGTATTTTCGCATAACGCTCGAAAAATTGCCTTCATGCAATTTGCTTGCCAAAAAGATGCCGCTGTGTTACACCAAAGGTAACGGTTAGGCGGTCTATCCGCTTATTTGGCTCGGCGGGCCACGCGGCGGCGGCGTTTTTTTCACCCATTCACGAGGCAGCGTTTTGATCCGGTGCGTCTGCGACCGACGGCGCGTAGCGCTGCGCCCAGGCTCGCCGGGGGGAGGCTTTTGCTATGAAACGGTTCGCCGTTCTCTTTGCGCTCTTTGCGCCGGCTATTGCGGCCGCGATTCTTTCGGCCGGTTCCGTCGCGGCCCAAGACCTTGCGATTCAGTTGCTGCCGTTCGACGAATTGGGCGATCAGATCGAAGTCGTCCAGGGCTATTACCTGCCCGGCGAAAATCCGGACGAAATGATGCGGCTGTCGCTGGGCATCTACGATACCGGGGCTTCGGTCGTTACGCTCAGCGCCCTCGACCAGTACTTCTATTCTTCGCCCGTCCCGATCAAGGTGGTCAACGGCGCATTTGCCGAAGGCGTCGGCGGCGACGTGACCGGCGACGTTTCCGAGCCCGGTTATATCGTCTCCGACGGCATCCACGCCTTGACGTTCAATCCCACTACGCTGGATTTCCAATTCAACCTGAATTTTCAAGCCGGATCGCCCGAACCGCAAGCCGCATTGGTCTCCGGCGTGCAGATGTTCGTCGGCACGCTCGAGACCAGCGGCGGTCTGCCGGGCAGCGCCTCGCTGCCGACCATTTCGGGCACGCCGATCCACCGTTCGCAGAACCACGCAGGCGGCGGCGCGGCGCATATCGACAAGCTGGGCTACTCTTTCGATCTCCAAGAGCTGTTCCCCGACATTTTTTCCGAGCCTGTGCCGTATTTTCTGCCCGATCTGACGTTCGTCGACTCGGGCACAAAACTCGCGGACTCCGGCGATCTGTTGACAACGGCGCCGATCCGCATTCCGCTCAGCCTGCAAGGCGAGGACAACCAGAACAATCCGGGCAGCGATGTCACCATCGCACCGAACCCGTTCGCCTCGAGCGTTCGCGTGGCCATGGGAACCGACGCCGCCGCGGCAAGCGTCGGCGGGCAGAACTTCCTTTTCGACACCGGCGCCATGATTTCGCTGGTTTCGACCGAAGTGGCGACCGCCTTGGGCCTCGACGAACTGGAAGCAACCCATTCGATGGACATCGCCGGTGCGGCCGGGATCGGCATTACGGTCAACGGCTACGATATCCCGCTGCTCGAGATTCCTTACGACAATCTCGACGGAACGGCAGGCGTGCTCCAGATCAAAGACGCCCCGGTGTTCGTTCTGGACATCGGCGAGGGAATCGACGGAATCCTCGGGATGAATCTGTTCAATACGGCGAAGGAAATGCTCTATGATCCGAACGATCCATTCGGCGCATCGCTGCAAGTGACCTTCGATCTGAGCGAACGGATCATCGAGGAGCTGCCCGATTTCGAGGACTCGGAGTACTACTTGCGCTATCTGGCCTTGTCTGCAATGCTCACGCCGCAGCCCAGCATTCCCGGCTTCTCGCGAGTGCCCGAGCCGTCGACGTTCGTGCTGTTGGCCGTCGGAGCGGCGCTGTTGATGTCGTGGCGGCGGCTGAGGCGCGGAACCTAGAACACCGGCCCGATCTGCTTTAGCCGGCGCTCGGTTTCGGCCATCAGGGCGTCCTCGGCGGCTTCGTCGTCGGCTTCATAGGTGACGGAAAACCGCAGATACGCCCCGGCGTCGTCCCAAGGCACCGTGCAAATCGAGTGCTCGGTAATCAAATATTGACTGAAGGCCTCGGCCGTGGCGAAATTCAGCCCGCCGGCAGCGTTTTTGGGGCTGCGCGTGTAGAGGAAATACGTTCCGCCGGGCATGCGGCACTCGAAACCGCAACGGCCGAGCGTCGCAACCAGCTTTTCGAGCCGCCGGCGATACTTCGCCCGCGTGCGGCGTGGAATTTCGGGATCGTCGAGCGCCGCGGCCGCGGCCTTTTGGATGGCGATGAACTGGCCCGAGTCGCAGTTGTCTTTCACGTCGGCCAGGGCGTGAACAATCAGCGGATTGCCGCAAACCCAGCCCATGCGCCAACCGATCATGTTCCAGCCCTTCGAGAGCGAATGGACCTCGACGCCCACGTCGCGCGCCCCCGGCACTTGCAGAAAGCTCAGCGGCGGGCCGTCGAAACTGAACATGACGTGGGCGGCGTCCTGAACGACGACAATCGCGTTCTCTCGCGCAAAATCGATCACGCGCGCATAAAAATCGCGCGTGCCCGTCTTGCCCGTCGGACTGTTCGGATAGTTGATCACCAGCAGCTTCGCCCGGCGGCGAACGTCGGCGGGGATCGAGTCCAGATCGGGCAAAAAATCGTTCTCGGCCAAAAGCGGCAGGCGATGCACTTCGCCGCCGTAGTACTTGGTGTGCGTGCCGGCCACGGGGTAGCCGGGCACGGTCATCAACGTCACGTCGCCCGGATTGATGAACACGGCCGGCAGCATGGCCAGCGCCGTCTTCGTGCCGATGCAATGGTTGATCTCGGCGACCGGATCGAGCTCGACGCCGAACTCCCGCTTCATCAGCCGCGCGGCCGCTTCCTTGAATATGGCGATGCCGTTGTCGGCGTAGCCTCGGTTTTCGGGCTTGTTGATCTCGTCGGCCATGACGCGGCGAACCGCCGGATCGGCCATCTCGTCGTTCTCGCCGATGCCGAAATCGAGCAGCTTTCGTTCCGGATGTTCGGCCAGGGCCTTCCGCTTGGCCCGCTTGATCTTCTCGAACTTGTAGATTTCGGCGCTCTTGCCGTAGTTGCAGCCGCCGATGCGCTCGGCGAACAATTGTTGGAAATAAGGATCGGACATGGAAGCGGGGCAAGGGTTAGAGGCGTCTGACGGAAAGTCGCGACCGCCGGTCGCGACTCGGTCTCAAGCAGTTCAAGTTTAGCCGGTTCTCGCGGCCGCGACAATGCCCGCACGCAGCGAGCAAACGCTGTCTTTTTTATGGCGAGACAGACAAATCCCCATTTCTTCACATGTTCCGAGGTGGTATGCTACAGCGACTGATCGCCTTACACGACGCAGTGCCCATGACGACCGACGTTCCCGCTGATTTCGACTCGCCGCATTTGGAAAAGCGCCGCGTGGCGCTGCCGCTGATCCTGCTGTTGGCCACGTGTGCGTCGACCTTTTGGACCGGCGCGGTTTCGTGGAAGCCGATCGTCCACATCGACGCTCTGTATCACGGCATCGCGGTATTTTCTGAAAATTTGCCCCAAGGGGCGCCGGTCGCCGCGCTTTGGCAGGCGATGGCCGTGGCGCAAATGGATTGGCGCCAAGGATTGCTCTACATGACGCTGGTCATGGGCGTTTTACTCGCCCACGAAATGGGCCATTTCGTGATGACCGTTAAGCATCGCATTCCGGCAAGCCTGCCTTACTTCATTCCGTTTCCCATCGTTTCGTTCGGCACCCTCGGCGCCGTGATCGGCATGGAAGAGTGCCGGACAAGTCGCCGGGCGCTGTTCGATATGGGGGCCGCCGGTCCCTTGGCGGGCCTGATCGTTGCGTTGCCGGTCACGGTCCTGGGCGTACTGCAATTGCCCGCCGCGCCGTTGCCCGGCGATAGTCTTTGCTTCCACAACCCCACGATCATCCAATGGATGATCGCTTGGCTGCGGCCGACGTACGCGACGCCGGGCGTGATCTATCTGAACCAGTTCAACGCCTTTTTAATGGCCGGCTGGGTCGGAATCTTGCTGACCGGATTCAACATGCTGCCGATCGGCCAGCTTGACGGCGGGCACGTGGCCTATGCGCTGCTTGGCCGTCGGGCACACGGCCTGGCCCGCGGACTACTGATCGGAACGATCCTCGTGATCATCGTCTCGGGCAGCTATTTTTGGGTCGTGATGATCGTTCTGGTCACTCTGATGGGCACCGACCATCCGCCGACCGCCGGCGGCCGCGAACCGCTCGGCTGGTGGCGAACGACTATCGGCACCATCGCTTTGTTGGTTCCGGTCGTGTGTTTTCCGCAGTTGGGCATCACGCCGGTGGGACAATAGGCAGCACACGGCGAAATAACTCCGCCTATCTTGCGCCGTATCGCCATCTTGCCGTTTATAACAAGACGGCTCCTCCACAATCTTAAGGAATCGGGATGGTGGTCTGAACGGTTCTCTCATTATAATCCCCCCGAATTTTGCTCATCGCCCTGATTAACGGGATTCACGATGGTCGGGCATGGAGGTCCGAGATCATCGCGGGGATGCCGCCGTTCGGCCGCGGCCGCCGGCATCTTTCGCGCTGCGCTGATCGCGCTGCTGACGCTCGCGGCGCATTCGGCTCCGGCCGAAGATCTGCGCGTGCGAATCGCGTGGGGCGGCGGGCCCGCACAAGCCTGGGAAGGCACCGTATCAATGAGCGACGGCGCCGTCGCAGAACCAAAGCCCTTGGGCGACGAAGCCGACGAGCCCGGCTCGATGTGGATCGAAGGCGGCGCAACGAGCGGCCCCAAGCTGAGGATTCGGCAGCGCAGCCCTCGAAGCTATGACGCCGTCGACCTGTCGGTTTCGGGTCCCGCCGGCGCGGCGCTGGTGGTACAGCTCTCGGCGGACGGCGAAACCCAACAGCCGCCGCTGCGCATTCCGCTGGCCGATCTGACCGGCGATATTTTCAACAAAGAACTCGACGACCGAGGCAATCGGTTGCTTGTGATGCGTGCGCCGGGCGACGCATTGCGCGTAAGCCTCGAACGCGACTGCCTGGTATACGCTCCTGGCGAAGCGTTCCGTTGCTCGGTCGAGCCGCATGCCTTGCCATTGCCGGCGGGAGGCAGGGCACGGATCAAAACGCAATTGCTCGATCGCAACGGACAGGAGCTTTGGTCGCAGCAACAAGACGTGCAAACGGGCCGGACCGCCAAAATTCCCGTCGAGATCGCTCTGCCTGATGAAGAAGGCGTTTACGACCTCGCCATTAACGCAATCAATAATCCGAACTGGTCGCAGGCCGTCCGTCAGCCGCTGAATTGGAAACGGACGATCGCCGAGCGGCGGGTGCAACTGCTGGTGTTGGCGCCGCAGCGGCCGCCGGCCGATCGCAGCGACGGCGAGCCGGTGCAGATCGTCGAGATCGACCCGGCCAATCCGCGTTGGTACGAGAAGCTCAACAAGCTGCCGCAGTTGCAGTTGACGAAGGCCCGGCTGCCGCGTCTTTGGAAGGGGCCTCTCGGGAACGATTGCTTGCAGAGCCGCGCGCATCCGCTGGGCGAAGTCGCCGAGTTGCGTCCCAACGCCGAATCACCCGACGTTAGTTGGGAAAGCTATTGGCTGCCGATCGACCGACCGGGTTGCCCGCATGTCTTGGAAATCGAATATCCCAGCGACGTATCGCAGACCCTGGGCGTTACGATCGTTGAACCCGATGCGGCGGGGACGCTTCCGCCGGCCAACTGGACGTTCTGCGCCGACCGGCGGCAGAACGCGATCGACGCGGACCAACCGCCGGAGTGGCAGAAGCACCGGCTGGTGTTCTGGCCGCGCAGCGCCACGCCACTGGCGATAATCAGCAACGGCCGCGACGACGCGCCGGCCGCGTACGGCAAGATTCGCGTATTGCGGGTCGGCGATCGGCTGCCGCCTTCGAGCTGCGCACTTCCGGCGGCGAACCGGCGGCTGCTGGCGGCCTATTTGGATCGGCCGCTGATTCCCGAAAACTTCTCGGCCGACGAATGCGTCGATTCCTGGAGCGGCCGAAGCCTCGACGACTGGTGGACGTTTTACGCCGGCGGCGCGCGGCTGGTCGAATACCTGAACCACGCCGGATACAACGGCCTGATGCTCGCCGCGTTGGCCGACGGCAGCACGATTTACCCGAGTCGGCTGCTCGAGCCGACGCCCCGCTATGATACCGGCGCACTGTTTGCCAACGGACAAGACCCGATTCGCAAAGACGTGCTTGAAATGCTGTTTCGGTTGTTCGATCGCGAGGGTCTGCAACTGATCCCAACCGTCGAATTCACCGCGCCCTTGCCGGAGTTGGAAGCGATTCGCCGCGACGGCGGGCCGGAGGCTCTGGGCATCGAGTGGATCGGCGCCGACGGCGCGGCCCTTTCCGACGCTTCGCGGGTCCGGCAGGGGCCGCCTCGCTACAACCCGCTGCATCCGCGAGTGCAGAAAGCGATGCTCGGCGTGTTGCAAGAACTGGCCGGGCGCTACGCCCGGCATCCATCGTTCGGCGGCCTGGCCGTTCGGCTTTCGGCCGACGGCTACGCGCAGCTTCCGGGCCCTGACTGGGGATTGGACGACGCCACGATGGCGCGATTCGAGCGCGAGACGGGCCTGCGCGTCGTCGGCGGCGGGCCGGAGCGATTCGCCCAGCGTTGCGCCTTTCTGGCCGAAGAGCCGCATCGCCGCGTCTGGCTCGAATGGCGAGCCGATCAACTAAGCGGATTCTACCGCCGCGCCGGCGACGAGTTAGCCGCCTTGCGGCCCGGCAGCCGACTGTATCTGGCCGGCGTCGGCATGATCGGGGGAATCGACATCGAGGCCGAACTGCGGCCGACGCTGCCGCGACGCGCCACGCTGGCCGCCGCGCTGCTGCGCGTCGGCATCGACGTTCGGCACTATCAAGAAGATCAACACAATCTTGTTCTGCTGCGTCCCGAGCGCATCCTGCCGCAAACGAATCTTGCGGCCCGGGCGGTCGACCTCGAGGTCGCTCAGACGGCCGACTTCGACCGGTGTTTTCGGGATTCGGCCGTTCCCGGCAGTCTTTTCTTCCATCCGCCGCGCGAGGTGCGTGCGACATCGTTTGAAAACAAAAATCCCTTCAGGCCGAACGACGCCTGGTTTGTTTCGCAGAGCGTGCCGGCGGGGCGGCATAATCGGCA
>CAYMQL010000109.1:0-7422 GCA_964392255.1 uncultured Planctomycetaceae bacterium
GGGAACCCCGATGAATCCGGAGGACGATTACGAAGCCCAAACGGCGACCATCTTTTGCCCCGGCGAAATGAAGCCTGCCGAGGCAATCAAAAACTACGACGTCGCCTGGTTCAAGGATATGAACCTGCAAGATCATACTTTGTTCAACACGATGCTGACGGCCGGCGAAAAAGACGGCGTCTACACGCTTCCCAACGGGAGTACCGTGCCGGAGTGGATCAGCGAAATGGAATTGCAGGTGCCGAACGAAATCCTGCCGAATCTGCACAAAGAGCTTTGGCTGATGGTCGATTTCATCGACCGCGGGCATTTCCCGGGCGACACCCTGCTGGATGTCAAAATTATCGACGACTCGGGACTCGCGTACAGCCCGACCGATATCCAGACCAGCGCCGACGGCGGCCAAGCCTTGTTGCATTGGGTGCTTCGCAACCAACCCGCCTGGGAAACGCTCGTTTTTCCCGATCCGTCTTATTACACGCTGTTCGACATCTCGACCGGGCAGGGCGGCGTCGTAAAAGACTGGAATCTGGCGACGCAGTGCGTGCCGGAGCCATCGACCCTTGCACTGTTGATTTCGGCCGCGATGGGATGTTGGGCGTTTGCACGACGGCGTTGAGCCGGCAGACAAAGATCGCCTTATCCGACAGGCGACACTCAAGAAACAAAGCCAGCCCGGGCGCTGGGAGCCGGGCTGGTGGTTGGCTAGCCGAAGATTACCGTTACGCCAAGCCTTTTCAGGCCGACGGGCGGCGGTAATGCTGGTAAGCTAGGATAACTTCGTAAAGGTCCATCGAGATCGTGACTTCGTCGTCGGCGAAATCGCGAAGCCACGTCCGCTGCGACTGCACGGCGTCGGCCAACAAGGGCATGACCTCCATCAACGGGACGGTGACCGTCTCGCGTTTCGTGTCGGCAACTGCGACGCTGGCCGTCTCTTCCTGAGGTCCGTAATATACGCGCAGGTGGCTCGCGTTCATGGGCGTTTCCTTCCTTAGATGGGCCCACCCTGTCTGTGTCGCTTTGTATCGGCAATGGGTGTCTTGCGGGTTTGATGATTTTCGAGGAAAATACTGGCTTTGCCCCTCATCCTTGCTGGCGCGATGATGCCTGGAAAGCCGATTCTTCACCAGAAGATGGCTTTTTCGGGCAAAATGGATGCAATATGGCAAGCACGGTAACAATCGACCTGCGACAGATTGGACGCGGTCTGGACATTTCGTTGCGCCAGATTCAGGCAACCGTCGAGTTGCTCGACGAGGCCAACACCGTCCCTTTTATCACCCGCTACCGGAAGGACCAAACGGGGGGGCTCGACGAAGAGCAGATCCGAGAAATCCAGCAGCGTCTGACCAAGATGCGTCTGCTGGCCGATCGCAAACAGACGATCCTTCGCTCGATCGAGTCGCAGGGAAAGCTCACCGACAAGCTGGCCAAGCAGATTCTCGCCGCCACGACGACTAAGCGGCTGGAAGACCTTTATCTGCCTTTCAAGCCGAAGAAACAAACGCTGGCCACGCTGGCCCGATCGCGCGGCTTGGAACCGCTGGCCCGCGAAATTCTCGACGCCGCGCCGACCTGTGCCGATTTGGACGCCCGCGCGGCCGACTTCATCAGCACCGACCGCCGTGTGCCGACCGCGGCCGACGCGCTGTTGGGCGCGGGCCACATTCTGGCCGAGCATTTCAGCGAGCAGGCCGAATTGCGACAGCGGCTGCGCGAGATCATGCAGCAGACCGGCGCGTTAGTCAGCAGCCATATTCCGGTTGAAACCAAACCCTCGCCCGAACCGGAGCCGAAATCCGCCGCGTCGGCGCCGCCGGTCGAGGCTGCGACTGAATCCTCGCCGGGGACGACTTCATCGTCGACTGCGATTGAATCGCCGGCCTTGCCGTCCGAAGCGGCATCGGAGGCGGCCGCAGATTCCGCGCCGAGCGAGGCAGCGGAGCCCCAGGCCGTTGTGCTTTCGGAGGAAACCTCCGCGACGGAGCCTCCGGCGCCTCCTGCGGCGTCTGTTGCGGCGAACGCAATTGCCGCCGAGCCGGTTTTGCCGCCTGCGGTCGAATCGGTTGCATCGCCGGGTGAACCTTCGCCGCCGGCAGAGCCGAACGCCGCGCCCCCGGCGGCCGTTGCCGCCGAGCAGCGCAAGCTTGCCCGGCAGCAAGCCAAACAGGCGATGCTCAAGAAGCGCGAGTTGAAGAAGAAGCGGATCGAAGAGCAGAAGATCAAGGCTTTTCGCGACTATTTCGACTATCGCGAGGAGATTCGGAAGATTCCGCCCCATCGGGTGCTGGCGATCAATCGGGGCGAGCGCGCCCGCGTGATCCGAGTCCGCTTGGAGGCCGATCTCCAGGCGATGACGGCCATCGTCGACGAGATGCTCGTGCCGCCCGATCATCCGCACGCCGACTATCTGCGCGGCTGCGCCCGCGACGCCTTGACGCGGCTGATTCTGCCGAGTCTGGAACGCGACATCCGCCGCGAGTTGACCGATCGGGCCGAATTGCACGCCGTGGGCGTGTTCGCCAGAAATCTCCGCAATCTCTTGTTGCAGCCGCCGGTCCACAACCAACGAATTCTGGCGGTCGATCCCGGTTTCAAGAGCGGCTGCAAGCTGGCCGCGCTCGATCAGTTCGGCAATCTGCTGGGCCGCGGCACGATTTATCTGGTCGGCAAGTCGGACCGGCGCGAAGAGGCCAAAAAAGTCGTCCTCGATTTGATCCGGGAGCATCAGCTAACGGTGGCCGTCATCGGCAACGGCACTGCATGCCGCCACGCCGAGGATTTTTTCGCCGAGCTGATCGCCAACGAACTGAAAGACCAGGGCGTGGCCTACGTAATCGTCAACGAGGCGGGTGCGAGCGTTTATTCGACCAGCCGCATCGGCCGCGAGGAGCTGCCCGACTGCGATGCCACGCTGCGCGGCGCCATCTCGATCGGCCGCCGGCTGCTGGACCCGCTGAGCGAATTGGTGAAGATCGAGCCGGCCAGCATCGGCGTCGGCTTGTACCAGCACGACGTGAAAGCCAAGCACCTGCAAACCTCGCTCGACGAAGTGGTCGAGTCGTGCGTGAACTACGTCGGCGTCGACGTGAACACGGCCAGCCCGGCGCTGTTGCGCTATGTGTCGGGCTTGAACCAACTGACCGCCCGTCGGCTGTACGAATATCGCCGGGAACACGGCCCGTTCCGCTCGCGCGAGCAACTGCGCGAAGTGCCGGGCCTGGGCGAGGCCACTTTCGTTCAGGCGGCTGGATTTCTGAAAATACCTGCCGGCGACAACCCGTTGGACGCCACCTGGATTCATCCGGAAAGCTACGACGCCTCGAATCGCGTTCTCGAACGGCTGCAAGGCTCGGTCGCCGATCTGCGCAATAAGGAAAGCGCTGCGGCGTTGGCCGATCGCATCGGTCAGGTGGACATGGAATCGACGGCCAAGGAATTGGAGGTCGGGCTGCTGACGTTGAAGGATATTTTGGCGCAGTTGGTCCGTCCGGGGCGCGATCCGCGCGAGGATCTGCCCGCCCCCGTGTTCAAACGCGGCGTCATTAAAATCGAAGACCTTTCGCCCGGCATGGAACTGACCGGCACCGTGTTGAACGTCGTCGATTTCGGTTGTTTCGTCGACATCGGGATGCACGACAGCGGCTTGGTCCACGTGAGCCGGCTGGCCGACAAATTCATTCGCGATCCACACGATCTGGTGGCCGTCGGCGACATTGTGCGCGTATGGGTTTTGGAGGTCGACAAAGAGCGGCGTCGCGTTTCGCTGACGATGATTCCGCCCGGCACGGAACGACCCCGACATCCGCACCCCGCGAAGCCCGAAGGACGCAAACCGGCCGCCCAAGAAGCGGGCCGGCAGCAGCGGCCGCCGCGTCCGGCGGGTGCCGGCCGTCCGCCGCAGCGTTCAGACCAGGGCCGCCCGCCCCGCGGAGCGCAGGGCCGCGGTCGGCCAGAACATGCCGATCGGCGTCCGCCGCCGCGTCCGCGTCCGGCCCCGCGCCCGCTGATCCCGATCACCGAGGCCATGAAAAAAGGCAAAGAGCCGATGCGCACCTTCGGCGATCTGCTGCAATTCTATCAGGTCAAGACTGCCGCCCCCGCCGACGAACAGAAGCCGCCGGCGCCGAAGCATCGCGAGGAACCGCCGGCAAAGTGCGACGTGCCGCCGGTCCAGCAAAACGAGCCGGTTGCGGAGCAGCCGCCGGCCGAGCCCCTCGCCGATGCGCCCGCCGCGCCCGCGGATGCGGCCACAACCAAAGATCAAGAGGTCGTTTAGCGGCCGACGGCACGTCGGCCTTCTGGGACGAACGCACCTTTCGTCCCATTCTCACTCGGCCGGGGCCAGCGCCAGCCCGCGCAGCGATTCCAGCATCGCCAGCACGTCGTCGCGAGCGATCTCGCGCCAGCCCGATACCTTGTGATTGAGAATCGCCAACTTCATCAGCTCCATCGCCTCGTTCAAATCCGCCGGCAGCGGCGGCAGCGATTCAAACGGGCGCAGCGGCGGTTCGGCGATGTCCTCGGTCGCCGCGTTTTCCGACGCCCACGCGCCATTGGCGTCCGTGTTGCGCGGGGTATGTTCCGAATCGTCGCCGAAATACTCGTCGGCATCGCGGACCTCGCCGAAGGATTCCGAGAGGCTCGCCGGCGGCGAATCGTCGTCCGCTACGGCAATGTCCTCGTCCCATTCCGAGGCGACGACGTCGGCGTCGTGCGGCTCTTGCTCCGGCTCGCCGCCGGCGGCTTCCCACCGCTGCCGTCGCATCGCCGCGACAGACCAGCCGCTTTGCACGGCCCCTTCCAGATACATTTCGGCGTCGGGCCAGTCGATCGCCGCCTGGAAATGGCTCCAATACAGCCCGGCGTACTGTTGGTGGACGTCGCCGAATCGCTCGTAGACGCGGCGCAGCCGGCCGACGTGCTGGGGCGTCACTCCGCCGACTTGTTGGCTCCAAGCTTCGTCGGTGGCGGCGGCCGCCGGCGCGCCGGTCTCGCGCATCGCCTCGCGCCATTGGCAGATAATGCGGCCCTTCTCCCAATTCGTCGTGCTAATCAATCGGTTCCAGCGTCCGACGTACTCCGTCGAGGCCTCGACGGCCAGAATGGCGGGTTCTTCCATGTTGCGGGTTGCTTCCTTTCTAAGCTATCAGCTATCAGCTATCAGCTATCAGCGGTCAGCGGTCAGCGGTCAGCTCCCGGCTCTTTAAAAATGCCCGCAGGCTGAAACCACGGTCTTCTCCCGGCTGAAGAGAAGCCCGCGAACGCTTCAGCCTGCGAGCGTCGTGCGGGTGACCGACCGCCATTGTATCGCACCGAAAAGGCCTAGCTCCAGCGACTGCCCGAAAACAACGGCAAGGATCAAAATATCAGCGAAAAAAACGGGCTAAACGAGGCTTCCCCCCCAAGAATGCTAGGTGTCGCGAAGAAGGCCGAACGTGGAAAACGTGTCGACGGCGCTACGGCGACTTCGGCTTCGATCCGCCGGACGATGGCCCCGACGAAGCTTCGCCCGCCGAGGGGCGACCGTTGCCGGCCACGCGCACCACAAACAGAACTTGTTGCTGCGGCGGCGACAGCCCCCATTGCCGCTGCAACTGAACGCGGCTTCGTCGGTCCAAAGCCAATTCCGCCTTGCCGCCCTGCTTTTGCCCGGCAGCGGCATAGCGGCGCACCAGCGATTGAGAGGCCGCGTCGTCGGCCGGTTGGACCGAAACCGACAAGAACAGATCGGGCTTGGCCTTCAGGCCATCCAGTGTCGCGCCGATCTGCTCCGGCGCAGCCTCGACATAGACAAAATCCTCGCGATCCGAACGGACCATGCGGCGCATCGCCTGCTGACTGGGCTGTTGCACACGGCCGAATGCGTCTTCGCCTTTCTGCGGTTTTTCGCCGAAAGCGATTTCCTCAGGCAAGGCTTCCTCGAAGATGCCGTTGGCCTCCAACAGCTTGTCGAACGCCCGTTGACGAGCGGCCTCGCGGCTGATGTCGCAGCGGATCACCAACGCGGCTTGCTGCGGAGCGGCCGGCTGGGGTTGGGTTGCTTGCTGCGGCGCGGCCTTTTCTTTTGCCGAAGCCGGCGGCGATCCGTAGGCCTTCGGAGAACGCGCAGCCGGCATCGGCTTTCCAAGCGTGGAAACTTGCGGCGCTAATGAACGATCGCTTGCGGCCGCCGGCATGAGCGTCGCCGCTTGATCGCTCCGATCGGCGGACGAGGTTGCGTCCAGAGCCAAGTTAAAACCCAACTCCGGCGCCTCGGCCGGAGCGGCGGCCGATAAACCCTCTTTCTCGACTTCCTCGCCCCGCAACTTGACAGCCTCCTGAGCGCTAACCTCATAGCCGGGCGCGGCGTGAATCGCCGGCGGCGTTTGCGGCGATTTCGATTCGTTCATCGCCCGGGCCAATTCCCTTCCCGGCTGCGCGGCCGGCCGGAGGCCAACGTTTTGCCGCTCGTAGACCGAAATCATTACGGCAACGGCCACGGTCAGACCCGCCCAAGTCAACGTCCGGCGACTTAAGAAACGCCGAAACACCGATCGCGACAACGGCACAGGCGCGGTTTCGATCGCATCGGGCGCGATTTCGCCCGCCCGGCGGCGCTCGGCCAAACGCAGCACCTGCGGGCCCAGGTCTTCGCCGAGCGACTCGCGAGGCAGACTCTGAATCGTGCCGCTGAGCGCGCGCAGTTCGTCGAGCAGCCGCCGCGCCGCCGGATCGGCGGCCAACAGCCGTTCGACGTCCGCCCGCTCGGCGGCGTTCAATTCGCCGTCGAGATACGCGGAAAGCAGTTCGTTATGCGGCAGATTGTTCATGGTATGAAGCGGTCAGCGGTCAGCGGTCAGCTTTCTGCTTTCAGCGGTCAGCTTGGCATTCATCGTTGCCCCAATCCCCAATCCCTAATCCCTAATCCCTAATCCCCAACTCCCAGCCCCGCCTCCTGCAACTCCTCTCTCAATTGTAGCCTTGCCCGATGCAACCGGCTGCGGACGGTGCCAATGGGCAAGTCTAAAATATTAGAAATCGATTCGTAATCGCAACCGTCGATTTCTCGCAACACAAGCACGCAGCGTTGTTCGTCGGGCAGTCGGGCAATCGCCCGGCGCACCTGGCGGCAGCGTTCCCGGCGTTCCAGACGCTCGGCAGGCCCGCCGGCAACGTCGGCCGGTTCCAGGCGGCTTGATTCGCGCAGATGATCGAGCGACGCGGCCGGCCTCCGCCGGCGCCGATGGGTCGCGGCCACGTTGAAGGCGATGCGATACAGCCATGTGTAAAACCCGCTCTGACGCTGGAACGATTTCAGTTTCAAAAACGCCTGCACCAGCGCCTCTTGGACGATGTCGCGGGCGTCCTCCGTGCGGCCGACAGGTAGGGTGCGTGCTTGCACGCACCAATACGGATTTGTCTTGAAATCAGGCGCGT
>CAYMQL010000110.1:0-7396 GCA_964392255.1 uncultured Planctomycetaceae bacterium
ACCAGTTCCGGACCGAGTTCCGACAACTCGGCCGGCGATCGGTCGGCCGCAAAGACCAGTTGCCGGCCCTCGCGCAGAAAGGCGTCGACGGTATGCAGCAGCTCGACCTGCGTGGCCCGCTTGCCGACGAGAAATTGCAGGTCGTCGATCATTAGCACGCCGACGCCGCGGTACTTGCGGCGGAAGCTTGGCAGGCCGCTGCCGCGCAGCGCCTCGAGAAAATGGCTCGTAAACTGTTCGGCCGAAAGATAGATGACCGTCAGGCGTTGGTGCGATTTACGAGCCGCCGTCCAAATTCCTTCGAGCAGATGCGTTTTGCCGACGCTGGTCGGGCCGTAGAACAAAAGCGGCGTGTGCTGGCCCGGCTGGCGAACCGCCATCTCGGCCGAAGTCAGCGCCAATCGATTGCACGATCCGGCGACGAAACCATCGAGGCTGGCGAAGCGGCGACGTTGGGGCAAAGTAGGGTGGCCCGTTGGCGGCGTCTCGATCGCCGGCGCCGCCGATGGCGCGAATCGCTTCGGCGCCGACGGCGGGTTGATCGGAATTGCCTGCATTGCGTCGCCGTCGCTGGAGACCGTCGCGTCGACAAGAAATTCAATCGCCGGACACTTGCCGAACACGTCGCCGCATGCGGCCTCGATGTGCCGTCGGAAGTTGCTTCGTATCCACTCCAAAAAGAACGGGTTGGGCGCGCCGACCCGAAGCGCAGTCCCGTCGTAGTCCAGCCGCGTATTCGCGCCGAACCACAAATCGAATCGATCTTTCCCGACCTTGCCGACCAGCGCAGACCGCACGGTCGACACGATCTCCATATCGTCCTTGGTCACTTCCCGAGCGTCCTTGACGTGCCACCCCGATTTGCCACAAGCGAAGTTCTGATTCTAGTCTTGCTAGCAACGCTGTCAAACGGGCGCGGGCGACGAAACGAAAGGAATTTTCGCCGGGCCGACGCGACGGCGCGAAATCGTCGGAAAAAGCCCTCATCTCGGCACTCCGAGCGGCAAAAAATTGTCGCCCGGATCAAGCAGTGCGACGTGGAAAACCTGTCGGGACCCTGCGTGCCAATCGTCGATCCAGGGCGTCGGCCGCCAAAAAATCGCCGCCGCCGCCGCGTCTGAAAGTCCTTCGCAATATAGGTTTGCACAGACGCCGTCGAGGCCGTCGCGCCGCCGATGTTTCGGCGATGTTGTTCCGGCGGCAAATCGGAAGATGCTGCTGCCGCTCGATCGCGATCAACTCAGCGGCAACCGTGCTAATCCGGGGGGGATTGTTCAGAGCCAACGAACGAGCCTATAACAATGTCGGCGTCGTTCGCGGCGGCTGCGGATTTGCGGCGTAAAAGGAGAATGCTCATGTTGGCGGTTTGCGTCTATGTTCATGTTTTGCCGGAGCATCGCGAGGCTTTTATTCGGGCGTCGCTGGAAAACGCCGGCAAGACGATCGAAGAGCCCGGCGCCTTGCGGTTCGACGTTTTGCAGCAGGCCGACGACCCGAACCGCTTTGTGCTTTATGAGGTTTATCGCGACGCGGCCGGTGCGCAGGCCCACAAGGCGACGCCGCATTACGCCCGCTGGGCCGAGACCGTCGCCCCGTGGATGGTCGAGCCGCGGCAGAGCGTCAAGTATGAGTCGCTGTTCCCCGAGAAGCCGGAGCATTGGAAAGCGAGGGAGGAAGGATGAAGGAGGAAGGATGAAGGAGAGAACTCTCTGCATCTGGCATTCATCATTCATCATTCATCATTCAGCATTCAGCATTCAGCATTCATCATTTTCCGACTTCCCTCCACCCCTTCGACTCGAAGGTCTGTTCTTGGCCGTCGACGTTGCGGACGAAGAGGGCGGCCGTGTCGGGAGTGCTTTCGATCAGTTTGAAGCCTTGCTCCGGGCCGAGAATCGCTACGGCGCAGGAAAGCCCGTCGGTGCTCAGGCCGCTGGGCCCTACGACCGTCACGCTGCACGAATCGGTCATAGCCCGGCCCGTTCGCGGATCGACCAGATGCGAGTATCGCGTACCGGCAATGACGGCATACTGCCACATGTCGCCCGAGGTGGAAAGGGAGCAGCAGGCAAGCATTCGATACTCGCGAGGCGGGCTGCCCGGCTTCGGCGGGGCAATGCCGATCCGCCAGCCGGGTTTTCCGGGGGGCGGCTCGCCGAGGCCGATATTGCCGCCGGCCTCGACCATCATGCGCGTTACGCCGTGCCGACGCAAAACGCCCATTGCCTCGTCGACGGCGTATCCCTTGGCAATGCCGCCGAGATCGAGCCGCATCTTGGGTTTGAGCAATTCGACGGTTTGCTGCTGCGGATCGAGTCGAACCAAGCGGTATCCAACCCGGGCCATCGCCCGTTCGAGCGATTCGGGCGACGGCAGCTCTTTGGTCCGCCGGGCGCTGCGCCAGAGCCGAACGACCGGGCCGACGGTCGGATCGAAGGCGCCGTTCGATTCCCGGGCAAGTTCGTCGGCGCGGACAAGCACGCGCCACAGGTCGTCGCTGACGCGGACGGGCTTCTGTTGGCCGGCGGTGTCGCATAAACGCCGCAATTCGCTCTGCGGATCGTAATCGCTGAGGATTGCGTTGAGTTGATGGATGCGAAAAAAGGCCGCGGCGGCGGCTTTCGCGGCAGTTGCATTGTTTGCGTGATAGATTACAATACGCATTGGGACCGCCATCTCGGTCTGGCTGAATTCAAAGCGTTCGCACGATTCAGCAGCCGAAGAAAGCGACCCTATCAAACACAAGAGCCAGCCAAATATTAGCCCACCCATAGGGAACATCATCCCCCCTGAGTAAACTGGGACAACCGCTTTGCAGATTTGTCGCTTCGCACAGGCTTCGGCGTGGTACTCGGTTGCTTTCCAGCGGTCATGGCGTGTTGAGCGTGTTTTCATGCGGCGGAAACTCACGGGGGTTTGCGCATTTCTCGCAACGAATAAAGGAATAAAGGACGCGACTCTATGATTAGCGTACTCGGTCGCCGGCGTAGTGTGCAACGTTTTTTTGGTTTTGCTTTCGTTTTGGGGTTTGCCGCCATTGTTGCCGATTTGGCCGCTGCTGCGGAACCGAACCCGACGCTCGACGCAGCCGTCACTTGGATGCCGAAGCCGACGGATAATCCCGAAGCCGACGCCAAAGACGCGGCCGAAATGAAACCGTACACCGAAACGATCCCCAGCACCGAGGTGAAGTTCGACATGGTGCCGATTCCCGGCGGGACGTTCAAAATGGGCAGCCCGGACGACGAGCCGGACCGCCAGGACGACGAAGGCCCGCAGGTCGAGGTGAAGATCGAGCCGTTTTGGATGGGCAAGCACGAAATAACCTGGGCGGAATATGAGCTTTGGGGGGTCGGAGCGGATCGGCAGCGGCGAACGGCGAAAGACGAGGCGCCGAACGATTGGGACAAGTCGGCCGACGCGTTGGCCGTTCCGACCAAGCCGTATTCCGACATGACCTTTGGCATGGGCAAGGCCGGGTGTCCGGCGGTCTGCATGACCCAACTGGCCGCCAAAATGTATTGCAAGTGGCTCTCGGCGAAGACCGGGCGCTACTACCGATTGCCCACCGAGGCCGAGTGGGAATACGCCTGCCGCGCGGGCACGACCACGCCCTACAGCTTCGGCGACGATCCCGAGCAGCTCGACGACTACGGTTGGTTCGAAGGCAACAGCGACGACCGATATCACAAGGTCGGAAAGAAGAAGCCCAACGCCTGGGGGCTGTACGACATGCACGGCAACGTGGCCGAGTGGTGTTTGGACCAGTACATTCCCGACCGCTACGAGCAGTTGGGCGACCAGTTGGTCGAGAGCCCGTTGGCGATCGTGACCCGTCCGTATCCGCAAGTGGTTCGGGGCGGCTCGTGGATCGACGAATCGACGTTGCTTCGCAGCGCGGCGCGCCGCGGCTCGACCCGAGATTGGAAATCGCTTGATCCGCAGATGCCGCAAAGCATTTGGTACTACACCGACGCGAATTTCGTTGGGTTTCGCGTGGTCCGGCCGCTGCAAACTCCGACGGCTGAAGAGGCCGCACGTTACGAGGTCACCGAGTCGGAGAAACAAGATTACCTCCATTACCAAGAAGCTCAGGCCGGCAAAAAATAAGCACGCCGGAATACGAAAACGATATCGAGTAACCCGTTGCCTATCACACAAGGGAGACTTCCGATGAGCGACGCCAAGAATCCGAATCGCCGAGATTTTTTAAGAGGCGGCACGGCCGCGGCCGCGGGCCTTGCACTGGCCGGAGGCCTGAACGTGGCGCGGATGGCGCATGCCGCGGGCGGCGAAGAGTTGAAGGTGGCCCTGATCGGTTGCGGCGGACGCGGCACGGGCGCGGCCGCGCAGATTTTGTCCGCGCCCGGACCCATCAAGCTCTGGGCCGTCGCCGATGTTTTTGCCGAACGGGCCGAAAGCAGCCTCATTAGCCTCGAACGCGGCATGAAAGAGCGCTACGACCGCGAGGCCTTCGATACGCTCGCCGACCGGATCGACGTTCCGCCCGAACGGCGCTTCGTCGGGTTCGACGCCTACCAGCAGGCCATCGACTCGGGCGTCGATATCGTGCTGTTGACCGCGCCTCCGGGTTTCCGGCCGATCCATTATGCGGCGGCCGTTGCGGCGGGCAAACACGTATTCATGGAAAAGCCGTGCTGCGTCGACGCCCCGGGTTTTCGCTCCTTGATGGAAACCAACAAGATCGTCGACGAGAAGGACCTGAAAGTCGTCGTCGGAATGCAGCGCCGCTATCACGACAAATACGTCGACGGCATCAAAAAGATTCACGACGGCGGGATCGGCGACCTGATCTTGTTGCAAGGCTACTGGAACGGCGGACCGATCTGGTTCCGCGATCGCGAGCCGGAGATGACCGAGATGGAGTTCCAGCTTCATAACTGGAACCACTTCGTCTGGCTTTCGGGCGACCACATCTGCGAGCAGCACGTCCACAGCCTGGACGTTTGCAACTGGATTAAAAACGCCCATCCCGTCGAGGCCAACGGCATGGGCTCTTGCCTGGCGCGGTACAGGGACCGCGATCCGAAGAAGGGCATGGGCCAAATCTTCGACAATCACTTCGTCGAGTTCACCTACAAGGACGGCTCGAAGATGTACAGCCAGTGCCGCCAAATGCCGGGAACCTGGTCGAAGATTCAGGAACTCGCCTTCGGCACGAAGGGCAAGTGGAAAACCCCGAACCGGCCGCCTAGCGTCAATCCCTACCAGCAGGAACAGAACGTCCTGGTCGAAGCCATCCGCAAGAACCTGAAGCACAACGACGGATGGTTCGGCGCGACCAGCAGCTTCACGGGCGTGTTGGGACGCATGGCGACCTACTCCGGCAAAGTGGTCAAGTGGGACGCCGCCGCGGCCCGGGGGCCGGACGAAATGCCCAAGCGGTTCGCCTTCGACGCCGATCCGCCGGCCCTGCCCGACAAGGACGGCCGCTATCGGATTCCCATGCCCGGCGAGTATATTCCCTACGAGACCGACTCGGACGCATAACCGGCTTGCGCTGCGCGTCGGGATAAATAGTTTGTGTTGCGGAAAGCTCCAAACCCGTAGGATGCGTGCTTACACGCACCTTATTTATACGGCAAATCCGTATTGGTGCGTGCAAGCACGCACCCTACCAATGCTACCAATGCTTATTGCTGCGTTTGGCGCATAAACCACGCAACTCGTATTTGGAGGGCGTCCCATGAAGGACTTGCAGAACGCCGGAGCGTGTAATCGATCGTCTTTTTCCCGCCGCTCGTTGCTGCGCGGCATGGCGGGCGCGGCGGCGCTCGGGGCGGCGTGGCCCGTAGCGAAACTGGCCTCGGCGGCCCAGCAAGAGCGCCGCATCAACCAGTCGGTATGTTCCTGGTGTTTCGGCAAGTATCTTAGCCGCGAGAAACTGAGCCTCGACCAGTTTGCCGCCGCTTGTGCAAAGATGGGGCTGCGCTCGATCGAGATGACTACGCCCAAGCAGTGGCCCACGCTCAAAAAACATGGCCTGATCTGCGCCATGACCAACAGCCACGGTCTGACCAAGGGGCTCAACCGCGTCGAAAATCACGAGGAATGCCTCGCCGCGATTCGCAAAAGCATCGACGAGACGGCCGCGGCCGGGTTTCCGAACGTCATCTGCTTCTCCGGCAATCGCGACGGCATGGACGACCAGGAAGGCCTTGCGAACTGCGTCGTCGCGTTGAAGCAGATCGCCCCCTACGCCGAGCAGAACAAAGTGACCGTCTGCCTCGAACTGCTCAACACGATCAATCATAAGGATTACATGGCCAGTTCAACCGCGTGGTGCGTCGAACTGGTTCACAAGGTCGGCTCGCCGCGGGTCAAGGTGCTTTACGACATCTACCACGCCGCCATGATGAAGGAAGACCCGCTGGCCGACATCCAGAAACACGCCGACTGCTGGGGCCACTTCCACACCGCCGGCGTGCCCGGCCGAAACGAAATCGACGACCCCGCCCAAACGATCGACTACCCAAAGCTGATGCGGGCGATTCTCGACAGCGGCTTTTCGGGCTACGTCGCACACGAGTTCACGCCGAAGCGCCCCAACGCGATGGAAAGCCTCGAAAAGGCCGTCGCGCTGTGCGACGTGTAAGCGAAAGCGGCGGGGCGTTATTTATTCCAACTCGGGCAATTCGGCCGGCGTCGGCAGACCCGCCCGACGCAAAAACGCCGCCAACAGCCGATAGCCGCAGTCGGTCAAAATCGATTCGGGATGGAATTGCAGCCCGACGACCGGCAGCGTCCGGTGTTCGATGGCCATGACCGTGCCGTCGTCGGTTCGCGCGGCGACTTCCAGGCAATCGGGCAGAGACGGCTGGTCGACCGCCAACGAATGGTAGCGGCCCGCGACCAGCGGATTGGGCAATCCCTCGAAGACGCCCCGGCCCGTGTGATGCACCGGCGAACTGCGTCCGTGAACAGGCTCTCTTGCCCGAACCACTCGACCGCCGAAGGCCGCGGCGATGATCTGGTGGCCCAGACAGACGCCCAGCGTCGGCACGCGGCCGTGCAGGCTGCGGACCAGTTCGATCGAGCGTCCCGCGCGTTCGGGCGTGCAGGGGCCCGGCGAAAGGACCATCGCCGCCGGCTCGAGCGACGCGGCGCCATCCGCGTCGATTTCCGTGTTGCGAACCACGCGCACCGCATGGCCCAATCGCTCGAAGTATCGGGCGAGGTTGTAAACGAAGCTGTCGTAGTTGTCGATCAGCAGAATCATGTGCGGTGTTCAGTGGATTGATTGTCAGATAAGCAATGTCGGATAGCCGGGAGCTAACAGCTCCCGGAGTGAAAATGCTGTATTCACGCACATTCCGGGAGCTGTTAGCTCCCGGCTATCTTTTGGCGATATTACTTTTCTAAAATGCACAATAGC
>CAYMQL010000111.1:0-7385 GCA_964392255.1 uncultured Planctomycetaceae bacterium
TGCAATATGCCCAGATTGCCCAGCTACCGCAATCGACATCTCTTTGCGATTCTGAAAAGTTCCCTAAACCGCAAAGTCCCCCCGACCGATACAAGCGGATGAGTTGCGTTAGAGTACGCCGATTCCTCGGCTTTATTCGGAGGCGATTATGCGGATACAAAATCTTGCCGCCGCGGCATGGGTGTTCGGAATTTTAGGCTTAGCCGGCGTGGCCGCCGCGCAGGAAAGCGCCGAACCAGCCCGGGACAAGTCGGTGATTGACCGGCTGGACGATCTGGGCAAATCCATCTTTGGCGAGATACTGCCGCTCGAAAAAACCAAGACAAAAGAGGCGGCGAAAGGCCCATCGCGGTCCTATTCGTCGAAGCCGAACGTTGTCGAGATGTCGGACGAGATCGGGATGCCGCCCGACGACGGTCGGCGCGCCGGTAGCATTCTTGCAGGACCGCCGGCGACGGGCCGCGCGGCGCGCGGCGACCGGCCGACCGATGCCGAATCGATTGCGATTGTCGAGCGCGCGTCGCCGCCGGCGTCGAACGCGCCGGAACAAACGCCCAAGCGCGTGCGGCGCTCGCCCGCTCCGTTGTTCGAGGATTTAGGCCCTATCGCCGGGCCGTCGGAGCAGAAACACAGCCCTACGGCGTCTTTGCATGCGACGATCGTTCCCAAGGCGGCGGCGACGCAAAACACTCCGGTTGAAAAGCCAGAAACCAACGCAAATCCGGCGCGGCCGCTGCACGAGCGAATGTCGGCGTTCCGCCAGTCGGCGTTCGGAAAAGCGGCGGTCGCCAATTCCGAGCCGTCGGCGGCGGACGCTTACGAAACGCCCCCGAATCCCACAAGAACCGCCGAAGCCACTCCGCCTCAGCGTTCAAGTTCGCCGACGCCCTCGCAACGGTTGGCGTTGCATGTGGAAGCGGGCCGTTCCGAGGCCGACGAGCCCGTCTTGCAACCGTCCGCGGCGGCGCCGGTCGTTTCAGACGCGCCCGCCGAAGTTGAAGCCTCCGACGACGGCCTGCTGATGACCCGCAAGGGTCCCGTCCTTAGCGTCGAAACGCTGGGTCCGCGCCGAATCAGCGTCGGCAAGGAGTCGGTGTATGAAGTCAACATTATCAACGCGGGCGAGGTGGCCGCCGAGGACATGGTCGTGTACGTCGCGCTGCCCGAGTGGGCCGAAGTGGTCGGCGTCCAAGCCAGCAGCGGAGCGGCCCAGCCACGTGCGCAAGCCGCAACGTCCGGCGCCCTTCAGTGGAACCTGGGGCATCTCGACGCGCGAGGCCGCGAGCGGTTGACGCTGCGGATTGTTCCACGGCAAAGCCGCCCCTTCGATCTGGCCGTGCGATGGGAGTACAAACCGGTCGCTTCGCAGGCAAGCATCGAAGTGCAAGAGCCGAAACTCGCCTTGCAACTCGAAGGTCCGCGCGAAGTTCTCTACGGCAAAAAAGAGCTTTATCGCCTGCGGCTGTTGAACGTCGGCAACGGCGCCGCCGAAAACGTCGCCTTGATGCTGATGCCGCTTGGCGGCGGCGACAACGTGCCGGCGACGCATAAGATCGGGTTGCTGGCCGCTGGCGACGAAAAGGCGCTCGACGTCGAGTTGACCGCTCGTCAGGCGGGCGAACTTTCGATCCACGTCGACGCCCGCGCCGACGGCGGAATCCACGCCGAACTGGCCGAAAAAGTGCTCGTGCGCCGCGCGGCGTTGAAGATCGACATCGAGGGACCGCGGATGCAGTATGTCGGCGCGACAGCCGCCTACAACATTCGTTTGAGCAATCCCGGCACCGCCCCGGCGCGCAATTTGACGGTCTCCGCCGTCCTACCCGCCGGCGCCAAGTATGTCTCGGGAATTGAAAACGCCCGGGTCGACGCCTCCGGCGGCAAGCTGGAGTGGACGATCGACGCCCTCAACCCCGAGGTCGAACTGCGGTTCGCGTTGAAGTGCAGTCTGGGCGCGCCGGGCGTCGGCCGCGTGCAAATCAGCGCGTCGGCCGACGACGATCTGGCCGCGTCGTCCAATGCCGTGACGCGGGTCGATGCGGTGGCTAATCTGGTCATGGAGGTCAAGAACCCCGAGGGTCCCGTCGCCGTCGGCGACGAGGCCGAGTTCGAGGTGCGACTGAGCAATCGCGGAGCGCGCGAGGCCGCCGGCGTCGAGGTGTTCGCCTATTTCTCACGCGGCATCGAGCCGACCGCCGCCGAAGGTGCGCCGAACCGCGTGGGACCCGGCCAGGTCACGTTCCTGCCCATCTCCTCGTTGGCGCCAGGCGCTGAGGCGGTGCTAAAGGTTCGCGCCCGGGCCGAGGTCGCCGGAACGCACGTCTTCCGCGCCGAGGCGCATTGCAAGCCGCTGAGCGCGCGGCTTGTGAGCGAGGCGACGAATCTCTACTATGCCGACGCGCCCGTTGCCGAGTCGGCGCCCGGCACATCGGCGGGCGAAGCTGCGCCGGCCAACGCCATGCGTCCGGTCACGCGGCCCGCGTTGCGCGACATGCCGCCCATGCTGCCGCGAAAGTAGAGCGCCCAAGAAAAATAACGACGCGCTTGCCGCCGGGACGTGCAACGTGCTTAGGCACGCTTCTTCGGGCCGCGGATCATTGCCGCGATGATGCCCGCAAGTTAGGCAAGACGTCCGTACGAGGCAAACGCGTCGTGGCGAACATTCACAGCTTCGGCGATCAGAAGATCCTCCTCTGCGTTAGGGTTTCGGAATGTGGGCCAGCGATTGAGAAAAGCGGTCCTCCGGGGTGAATGGGACGAAACGCCACACTTGCTACGAAGGCGGCCGCGGTCGCATCGGATAGGGCGGAATCGCCAGATAGTCGACCAATCCGGCCTGAAGGTCCTCCTGTTGCACGCGCAACCGGCGGCGGCGGTCCAGGGCGCTCAGTTGTCGGCCGAGCGCCCCGGCTGGCGGCCCCGAACGCGGCAGCCTCATGCTTCGCGTGTAAATCCACGCATCGCGCAGCGGACCAATCGGACGAATCATGAGACGTGCGCCTGTCGCTTGCGTCGCAAACAACGCGCGGCCGTTGAGAACCGGCCTTCGACATCGCGTTGTTTTTCCTCAGCAATCGAATATGCCCGATGCCGACGCGAAGTCAACGCGAGACTTCAGAAAATCTCGAAGAAAAGTGGAGATATTTTTGCCGCTTCGCCGCACGAAACAAAAACACGACAAGGCTTCAGCAATTGGCAAAGTCGAGCGAACGGTGGCGTAGACATTGCGGCCGTCGCGCGCGTCAGACTGAGGTCATGCCGATTCCAATTCCGACACAGACCGGCCGACACGCAACCCGACTATGGCGTCAAAATGCCGGTCGAACGTGTAGAGCGCCAGATTGTGCTGCAGGACCGTGGCGGCAATCCACATGTCGTTGGTCGGAATCGGAGTTGCGGCTTTGCGCAACGATCGATAAACCGCGGCGTAGTGCTCGGCCGTGCGACGGTCGAGCGGCAAAACAACAACGCGAGATGAATCAAGAAAATCCGAAAGTTCTTTGCGATTGTCATGCTCTCGGGAGCCTAAGGCAAAACCCGAAAGCAACTCACCCAATACGATCGTGTTTATCGCGATTTTCGGGGTGCGCTGAAAGACGGACACCGCCTCGGCGTCGCCTTGCTTAAAAGCCGCATAGGCGTTCGTGTCGATGAGGATTGGCGTCACTTCCACAGCTCCCCGTCGCATTGCCGAAAAGGCGCTGTTGCTGAAACAAATTCCTCTGCGTCCTGCGCCGACCACGTTCCCGCCAAAGCGTCCAGATCGTGGTGCATCCGAACCGAATCGGGCGCTTCCACCGGCTTCAACTCATCGCGAATCATCCGTTTGATGAGCGTGCTGACATCGATGCCTTGCCGCTGCGCCTCGGAATGCAGTTGATCCAGAACCATTGGGTCGAGATTCTCGACGGTAACGGAAACACCCATCGGTCGGCTCCTTTTCCCCTCTGCCCCTATTCTATCTCGCGTCTCTTAACTTGCCAACGCCGTAATCTTTCCGCCAACTACCGACTGCTCAATTCATGCACCGCTTCGATCAGGGCGATGACGTTCTCGACGGGCGTTTCGGGCAGCACTCCGTGGCCGAGATTGAAGATGTGGCCGGGCCGTCCGGCCGCTTGACGCAGAATGTCCTTGACGCGGCGGCGAATCTCCGCCGGCTGGGACAACAGCACCGCCGGATCGAGGTTGCCCTGGATTGCCCGATCGTAACCGATTGCCCGCCACGCATCGTCGAGCCGAATGCGCCAGTCGACGCCGACGACCGAATCGCGCGTCGTTTTGCCGAAGGCCTCGGCCAACAGCGGCAACAGCGCCGGGTTGCCTGTGGCGAAATGAATCGCCGGCACGCCGGGCCGCAGGCCTTCGATCACCGAGCGGGTGTGGGGCAGCACGTAGCGGCGATAGTCGTCCGCGCCCAGACAGCCCGCCCAACTATCGAAAAGTTGGACGAGTTGTGCGCCGGCGTCGATCTGCGCGTTGAGGTAAAGCGTAACGGCCCGTGCTAGCCGGCCCATCAGCGCGTCCCATGCGCCGGTGTCGTTGTACATCAGCGACTTGGCAAGCCGATAGTCGCGGCTCGCGCCGCCTTCGATCGCATAGGCCGCCAGCGTAAACGGGGCGCCGGCGAATCCGATCAAAGGCAGCGCATCCGGCAAACCCGCCCGAGTCTTTCGCACCGTCTCAATCACGAAGTTCAACGGCTCGATCGTTTCCAATTCCAACAGGCGGTCGACGTCGGCGGCCGTGCGGATCGGGTTGCCTAAACGCGGCCCGTCGCCCGGGGAGAACTCCAGCGGAATCCCCATCGGCTCGAGGATCAGCAGCAGGTCGGAGAAGAGGATGGCGGCGTCGACCCCGAGTCGATCGACCGTGCCGAGCATGACCTCGGCCGCAAGGTTCGGGGTCTTGCACAGCTCTAAAAACGAAGTCGTCTGCCGCAGCCGCCGATATTCGGGCATATACCGCCCGGCCTGCCGCATCAGCCAAACGGGCGTCAGCCCGGTCGGCCGGCGGCCGGCGGCTTTCATCATCGGGCTGTCGAGCCAGACTGGCGGCATGGCAATCGCAACGGAGGACTTTCGGCGGTTGTTCGACGATTGTCGACGATCGGCCGAAGTTCGTCAATCAGCCGTCCGCCGCAATCGGCGCACCAGCGCCGCCGCGATGCCGGCAGCGACCAAAACCAGCGTGCCGGGCTCGGGCACCGGCGCAACCGGCAGGCTCGTCGCGTCGTCGCCCGGCTTGGCCAGCCAGCCGTCGGTATCGTTGTTCCCGACCAGGCGGGTGTCTGCGCTGAGCCAATGATCGGGATCGATCATCGGCAACTGCCAGGTCGAGCCGGCGTCGTCGCTGAGCCAATAGCTCCACCAGGTGTTGGGCCAATCGTAAGCGGCGTCATACAGGACGCTGGTCTCTGGATCGGTGTACCACATCTCGTCGATCATGTTGCCCAGTTCCACGCCCCAGTAGGTACTCGCAAAGTTGAAGGCGTTCGACGTGCCGGTTCGGACGCGCTGCAACATTTCGAATCCGGTGATGGTCTCGTCCGCGGCGTCGCCGAATCGGAGACCGAAAGCGAAACTATCGCCGTCGGACGGCGAAAAATCGACGACCAGCACGGCCTTGTTGACTCCTTCGCCGTACCAGCCTTCCAACTGAAGAGAATCGAACATTTCTGCGCGGCTTGCGCTTGCGAATCCAAACAGCACCGCGCCCAGCGCCAAAACGAAGCGGCCAAGCGCCGCCGAACGGCGCGTAACAAGGTCTCGACTCATTGATGCTCTCCTTTCGATTAAAAAACGCTGCCTCATGGATGGTCTAGTTAGTTTCTGTTGCGGAAAACTCGAAATCCGTATTGGTGCGTGCAAGCACGCACCCTACCAACTGAAAAACCTAAGGAAATTGTCGTCCGTCAATCATTTCATTGCCGTCGCGGGTGCAAAGTGCCTCGACGACGCTTACATCGAGCGAATTGCTTAAAAAGTGAGCGGCGCCGTCGCAAAACGCTGCGCATGCCCCGCCCGGATGATCGCTCCATATTTCATTGTTTTGCAGCACGTTGATCGCGCCGGTTTGGCTGAAAATATTCTGGCCGTTGGCCCATTCGCCGTTGCATTGCCATCCGCGGCCGGCGTCCTCGGCAATGGCGATGGTGTTCGAGCTTCCGTCTCGCACGTCGTCGAGCGTGATGGACATGTCGTAAATCATTACGCCCGTGCCCGGAACCGCGTCGGACCAGCCGAACATGCCGCCGTAGTCGGTGCAACCCATTCCGTCGCGCGAGTCGGGCTGGCCGCTCGATCGATGCTTTGCCATGATGGCCCCTTCGCGACCGTCGCCGAAACGGGCGGCGCTCGGGCAGATGTAAAGCGGAATGACCCGGTGCGTCGCCTCGCGGTTTCCAGCCGACCGGTACTCCTGATCGAAATGGAACAACGCATGCACATTCTGCTGCTCAATGTAAGGCAGCAAGAAGACCGACCACGGAATCAAGCGTCGGTTGGGCTCGAAGCAACCGGGCGGGAAGCAGCCGATCGCCTCATGATAGCTGTGCAGCCCAATTCCGATCTGGTGCAGATTGTTGAAACACGCAGTGCGACGCGCGGCCTCGCGCGCCGCCTGAACCGCCGGCAGCAGCAACGAAATCAGGATGCCGATGATCGTGATGACCACCAGCAGTTCAATCAGTGTGAAGCCCGACGAGCGGGCAGCGGTGCAAGAATGCCTCATGGCGCGTACAGCAACAAACGATCATCCACGCGGCCACTGTCCCTCGCAACAGGCCGCAGGTCACGCGCTGGTAGGTCTTCTGGCTCCCGAGTTCGGGCCGACCCAGCCTTCTCGCCGCGACGATTCGCGGCAATGGCCAATCAGAACGGGTCGTCCTACTTCCTCGGTTACAGCGGCGGGGCCGCCCCGGATTTGCACCGGTGTTCCCTGTTTGTCGGCCCTTTCCACCGAAAAGGCCGACCACCAACGCACATCGTAACAACGGTCGAATCTAACAGATCGTGCCGGACTGTCAAGAGATTGTGGCATCTCCCCCCCAAGAAAGAGCGAGCCGCACCTTAACTTCCTGCCAAAGTGCGGTCGCAATCGGGGGAGCACATGAGGGCAATCTTGCAGCCGCCGGCCGCGCCACACACTACGCGACCGACCGCTGAGGGACCGCGGCAGCAACCACGTCCCAATCGCAAAATGCCCTCTCTGATGGATATTCTTCGGCTGCGGCCAGTAAATGTCAAGCCTAGCTGTGTTTATTCGCAAGGCCGCCAATCCACACACATTCCGAGATCTGTTGGTGCCCGGCTGGAATTTCTCTGCTATCCGGGGACTGTCCCAATCCTGTTCGGCACGAATTGTGCTCCTGATGCTGGCGAATC
>CAYMQL010000112.1:0-7325 GCA_964392255.1 uncultured Planctomycetaceae bacterium
GCTAGGGGCGTCGTCAGGGTTTGGGTGCGTTTCGAAGAACATGCCGTCGACGCCCAGGGCTGCCGCGGCGCGGGCCAACGGTTCGACCATGGCGCGATTGCCGCCGGTGGCGGCGCCCAATCCGCCCGGTTCTTGAACGCTGTGGGTGGCGTCGAAAATAACCGGCGTTCCCAAGGCTTGCATCTGGGGAATGGCCCGCATGTCGTTCACAAGCCGGCCGTAGCCGAAAAACGTGCCGCGTTCGCCAAGCAAAATGCGGCGGCATCCGCCGGCCTCGAGCTTTGCGACGACGTTTTTCATGTCCCAAGGCGCCAGGAATTGGCCCTTTTTGACGTGGACCGGCCGACCCGTTGCCGCCGCGGCCAGAAGCAGGTCGGTTTGGCGGGCCAGAAATGCGGGGATTTGCAACAAGTCGCAGACTTCGGCCGCCGCCGTCGCCTGATGAAGTTCGTGGATGTCGGTTGTCACGGGCAGGCCCGTCGATTCCTTAACGCGGCGCAAGATCGCCAATCCGCGATCCAGGCCCGGTCCGCGATAAGAGGCTGCGCTTGTGCGGTTGGCCTTGTCAAACGAGGCCTTGAACACCAGTGGCACGGCCAGTTCCGCCGAAATCTCCCGCAGCTTCGACGCAATGGAAAGCGTCGGCTCTTCGCCCTCGATCACACAGGGTCCGGCAATGACCAGCAAGGGTTGGCCGACGCCGCAGCGGAGGTTTCCGATTGTGACGGGATTTTCGGGCATCGGTGGGCGCGTGGGGATTAGGGATTAGGGATTAGGGATTAGGGATCTGTTTATTGAATCTCAGGATATCCATGTCCTGTTTAGCCGCCGACGGAACGTCGGCGATAGCCGCGATTTTGACCGTTTTGGCCGATGTGCCGTCCGCCGCTAAACGACATTATTTTCTGATCCTCAATAGCCGCCGCTTGTTGCCGCCGTTTCCTTCGGAACTATCAACGTCAGTCGGCCGGGAAGCGATTCAATTTCCACAGGCAGCATTCCGCCCGGGTCTCCGTCGAGCTGATACGGCACGGGTGCGTCGGACGTCGCCCGCAACTTCCGCGCCCGATGCGTCGTCCAACCGGGCAGCCGCGATTGTTGCCCCAACAGCGTTGCGGCCGCAAGGCCCGCGCCGGGCCAAAAGCCGCCGCGACGGTAGCCGCACGCATCCAACAGCCCGTCGGAACCGTCGGCTTGGGGCGCGATCTTGAAACCTCCGCCGTAGCAGGGAAGATTGAATGCAAACAGCCACCGGACCGATTCCGGCCAGCCGATTTCCTCGTCGCGTTCCCAGTGTACTCGAATTTCGGGGAAATCGTAACGCCAGACGGTCTCGGCGATGGGCTTCAGGTAGCTGCAATTTCGGACGTGCCCCGTGCGGCGGGCGTGCAGTCGGCGGACCACCTCGGCGTCGAATCCGCAACCAGCCATCAGCAGAAAGATGCGTCCGTTGGCGATGCCGGCGTCGACGCGGGCCGTAACCCCGTCGATTATGACGCGCGACAGCGTTTCGGCGTCCCGGCGAAGGTGGAAATATCGGGCCAGCAGATTGGAATTGCCCGCCGGAAGCAGCGTCAGCGGCACGCCTTCGACGGTGCGATTGACCAGTTCGGCTGCGGTGCCGTCGCCGCCGGCGGCCACCAGCGCTCGCAACGAGCCGTCGGCATGCCACTGGTTGGCCTTGGCTGTAGCCGCGTCTAGATCGTCGAACAACTCAGCGACAAATCCCTCTGCGCGCAGCCGCTGAGCGAGCCCTTCGGCCGAGGGCCCGGCCGCTCGAGCGCCGGCCTTCGGGTTAACCAGAATCGCCACCCGGTCGGCGGTTCGAGGCAACACGGCGGTAGAAACGACGGCGGGCAATGGCATGCTCCTCAAGCCGGATCGCTCCCGGGTCGCAACCCCGTTGCGGGGGCGTTTTTTGATTCGGCCTAGTATATCAGGCCCATCGGCGGCCGAATACCGACGCTGCAAACGGCATTGGACTTGTCGAATAAATAGTTTCTTGAACGATCCAAGATGCACGCTGCGTAATGGACAAGAGCGTTGCATAGCACCCGATGCTTAAGGGAAATGGCTGCCTTCCACCCATTGGCGGGGGTGCGGCCTTTCGGCCTATTCAGCGACGCCCAAATCCAGTATCTTTTCTAAATAACATAGACGATGCACAATCTCGGCATCTGGGGATGACGGGGGCCAATTGCGATTGACTGGATAGGGGATAGTTTTGTATCTTTCCACCTTTTCGGGTGGAAAAGAAACCGGGTATGGATTTGGCTTACGGGCGGAGGTTCTCAGCGATGAAGTTTGGTGCGATTGGCCCCATTGCCGTCCATCTGCCGGAAAAGATCGACGACAACGATTCACTCAGGGCGCAGTTTCCAAAATGGGACATGCCCCTGATCTATGCCAAGACGGGCATCCGCCAGCGGCACATCGCCGCGCCGGACGAATGCGCTTCGGACTTGGGCGTGGCGGCAGCCGAGCGGCTCTTTGCCGAACACAACATCGATCGCAACACGATCGACTTTCTGCTGTTTTGCACGCAAACGCCCGACTACGTGCTGCCCACTACGGCCTGCTTGATTCAGAATCGGCTCGGACTGCCGATTTCGGTCGGCGCGTTGGATTTCAACCTCGGCTGTTCGGGTTTTGTCTATGGGCTGTCGCTGGCCGACGGGTTGATCCGCGCGGGCACCGCCCGGCGCGTGCTGCTGATCACCGCCGAGACCTATTCGAAATACATCGATCCGACCGATCGTTCGCTGCGGACCATTTTTGGCGACGGGGCTGCGGCCACCTTGGTCGAGGCGTCCGACGTGCCGTCGCTGGGGTCTTTTGTCTTCGGCACCGACGGACGCGGCGCCGATACGCTGTTGGTGACCGAGGGCGGCGCACGGCCCAAGGCCAATGCCATCCAGCCGCGAAAACGCAAACGCTGGCCCAGCACGCTCTATATGGACGGCCCCGAACTGGTGAAATTCAGCCTCGACGTGGTGCCGCCGTTGATCGATCGGGTGCTGGCCTCGGCCAAGTGGACCCGCGATCAGGTCGACATGTATCTAATGCACCAGGCGACGCTGTTCATGCTCGATCACCTGCGGGAGCGACTGACCTTGGACCGCGAACACACGCCCGAGGCTTTAGAGCAATACGGCAACACCGTGTCATCGACGATTCCGATTCTGATTCGGGATTTGCGCGCGTCGGGCCGCCTGAAGCCCGGCAAGCAGACGGTGCTGGTCGGCTTCGGCGTCGGGCTGTCGTGGGCCGGCTGTGCATGGACCGAAACGTGGTCGGCCCAGCAGGCCCAGCCTGCCGACGCTTCAAAAAAAAACGCCGTTCCTGACGTGAACGAGGCCGAGGACAAGAAGAAATGTCTGGAAGCGGCCTAAGCCGACCGCCGGCTTTTGTTCGAACGCTGCAAATCGTTGTTGCAGCGATGACGGCCGGCTGCATTTTGTTTCTGGCTATTGCGTTGGTCTTTCGCGGTTCGCCCGCCGCCGGCGTTCAAATACCCGTTTTGACGTGCATCCTGTCGGCCATGGCGCTGATGCTTGTGGGAATGCGGCTGGTTGTTCCGCGAATCGTCGTCGCCCAGGCGAGGGCGGCCATTCGCCGCGGGATCGGGCCGAGTCGGGAAGACAACACGCTGGATGATGCCCCGCAGTCGGACGAAGCACGGAACGCCGCCAAGCTTATAGGTCTGTTTGTAACGCGGACGATCATGGCGGCCGCATTGCTCGAAGGGGCGGTCCTGATGCTGTTGGTCGCTTATCTGGTCGAAGGTTCGGCGCTCAGCCTGGGCTTTGCGGTGGTGTTGATTGCGGCTCTGGCCGCTCATTTCCCCACCGCTTCCGGCGCGGCCGCCTGGGTCGAGGATCAGGCCCGGCTGCTTGACGAAGAGCGGTCCTGTTAAGGGGTTGGCACGCCTGGTAAACCGCCATTGACGCCTTGCCGAGGTTTGCCTATTCTACGCCCCCTATGCCGGACATTGGCTTTCCAGGGACGGTTCTGCGCGCACGTCGCGCCATGTTCGTCGTCGTCGCTGCATGTTTGGCGGCGTCGGCGGCGGGCTGCGCTTCGGGCAAGATATGCCTTCGTTCCGTGCCCCGTAGCCCGCTGGTCGAGCAGTTCGATCTGACCGCCTCCGACGGTCCCAAGGCCAGCCAGCGCACCTTCCAGTTGTTGCGTGTCTACAATCTTAGCGACCAGTTGCAGGGCGACCACCGGCCGCTGCTGAAAAAGCTTCGTGCGATCGCCGAGCGCGATCCGTCGGCCGAAATCGTTTATGCAATGTCCGAGGTGGCTTTTCTCGGGGCGAAAAAAGTCGAGTCGCAAGACAAACGCGCGGCGTTGGACCTTTACGGTGCGGCGGTGTTGCACGCCTACGACTATTTGTTCGACCCGCGGTTGGCCGAAACGCGTAATCCCTACGATCCGAGCTATCGCGGCGCCTGCGACCTCTACAACGGGGCCTTGGAGTCGGCGCTGCGGATCGTCTGCGCCAAGAAAGAGCTTCTGCCGGGCAGCACCAAGACAATCAGCACCGCGTCGGGCTCGTGGGACGTGGTGGTCAGGCTGCGCGGCAGCCGTTGGCAGCCCGCCGATTTCGAACGATTTGAATTTGTTTCCGACTACGACATCAATGGGCTCAGAAACCTCTATCTGACGCACGGGTTGGGGGTGCCGCTGATTGCCGTCCGCCACAGCTACGCCGGCGAGCCGGCCGCTGCGAAGTTTTATCCGACGGCCATGAGTTTTCCGGTCACGGCGTTCCTTCGTCCGGTTTCGAAAATCGACCCGGCCACCGGCCAGATTGCAGCCCGCAACCAATGCGTGCTCGAACTGTACGATCCGCTGACGACCAACGAAATTGCGATAGCCGGCCAACGGGTGCCGTTGGAAAGCGATTTGACGACGCCGCTGGCCTATTTTCTTTCGCGGCCCGAGATGAATCTCGAGAGTTTCGCCACCAAGGGGTTGCTGCATCCCGAGCAGCTATTGGAGATTCCGCAGCCCGGCGTCCGCGCGGCGGTAGGGCTTTACATGGTGCAGCCCTACGAGCCCGGCAAGATTCCGGTGCTGATGGTTCATGGACTATGGTCCACGCCGATGACCTGGATGGAGATGTTCAACGATTTGCGCAGCCAGCCGGCCATCCGCGAACGCTACCAGTTTTGGTTTTACATGTACCCGACGGCCCAGCCGTTCTGGCTGAGCGCGGCGCAATTGCGGCGCGATCTCGTTCAGGTTCGGCAGGTGCTCGATCCGCTGCATCAAGAGCCGGCGTTGGACCAGATGGTGCTGGTGGGCCACAGCATGGGCGGGTTGGTCTCGCGGATGCAAACCGTGCAAGGCGGCGATGCCTACTGGCGGTTGGTCAGCCGCGAGCCGCTCTCGAAGATCAAGGCCGACGCCGCAGTGCGGCAGCGGCTGGCCGAGACGTTTTATTTCCAGCCCAACCCGTCGATTCGCCGCGTGGTGAGCATCGGCACGCCCTTCCGCGGCAGTCCCTTCTCCGATCAGAAGACGCAATGGCTGCTGGCCCAGTTGATCCATCTGCCGACGAAGGTCGTCAACAGCCAGCAGGAGCTGTTTCGGGAGAATTCGGGAGCGTTTCCCGGCGACTCGCTGCTGCGGGTCGATACGAGCATCGACTCGTTGTCGCCGGGTGCGTCGATTTTTTCAGTGTTGTTGGCCAGCCGTCGGCCGCCGTGGGTGCAGTACCACAACATCGTCGGTCTGGTGCCCGAGCAGTCGTGGTTGCGAAGATTATCCGGCACGGGCGACGGCGTCGTGCCGCTATCGAGCGCCCATCTGGACGACGCGGCCAGCGAGATTACGGTGTCCGCCGACCACACGACGGTCCACTCGCATCCGGCGGCGGTGCTTGAGGTGCGCCGGGTGCTGTTGGACCATCTGGCCGATCTGGAAGGCCGGCCGGTCGAGCAGATTGCGCGGCGCAAGACCGAGGCCCTGCCGGTCGAGATTCAAGTGCGCTAGCTACGCAAGTCCCCCGTGGCGCTGGGCAATTTCGTCGCGGAGTCGGGCGGCGCGTTCGTATTCTTCGGCCGCCACCGCGTCGGCAAGCTGTTCGGCCAGCGTTTTGCCGACGTGATACTCCTGCCGCAGCGATTCCTTCATGGCGCTGAGTTGTTCGACCAGCCCGTCCTGCTCGAATTGCTCCTCCGCGCCGAACCGGATGAAAACCTGGCGCATTTGCTCCAAGCCTTGAGTGATGGTTTCGATGGCGGCTTCGGCGCCGGATTGCTCCAATTGCAGCATGGCCGCCGCCTGGATGCGGTGGAACACGACAAAGGGCCGGTACTGCTCGTGCGAAAGCGTCCATTGGGCGTTGGGCGAATGGGCCGCCGCAAAATCCATCAACGCCAGCGTATACTCGGCGTCGGCCAAGGCGCGGGCGAACTGCCGCAGCGCCAAAAGGCAAATTCGCCGATGGTAATACTGCAAAAACTCGCGGTCGACTTCAAGGCACTGCGCTTCGTCGAGCGTGAACGGCTCGTTTTCGATGCGGCGACGTTCCTGAAGCCACTGGAGGCAGTTTTCGGCCCCGCCGGGATGTTCGCCGTCGGGCCGGCCGGCGGCTTCCATTTGCAGCATGCCCATTTCAAGCCGCATTTGCACCACCTCGCGCCCGTCCGACGCTTGGACCAGCCGCGCGGCGATCACCCCCGGCCGAAAAGGCCACTGGTGAAGGATGTAATCGATGTCTTGGCGTTCTGGCATAGGCGTATCTTAACGGTGCAGGGACGGATGCAACAGGCCTACTCGTCTCCGGAGCGGCCGCGATGCCTCTTCTTTTCCGATTGACGCCGTTTCTGTTCCAGACGGCGGCGCACCGACGCCCGGGTCGGCCGCGTGGGCCGGCGCGGACGGACGGGTTCGGCCGCCGTCGCGATCATGCGTCGCAGCTTCTCGATGCAGTCGGCCGCGTTCCGGCCCGCGTCGCGAAATCGCTGGCTGCTTATCAGCAGATCGCCGTCGGCGGTGATTCGCCGCCGATACATTTCCAGCAAGCGGCTCCGCACGGTTTCAGGCAGGGTGGCGTTGGCCGCGACGCGCCAACGCAGCAGCGCCTTGCTGCTGACCTTATTAACGTTCTGACCGCCCGGGCCGCCGCTGCGCGAGAAGGTAATCTGAAATTCCCGCAGAGGAAGCTGCAAATTGTCGTCGATTGTGAGCATAAAAAGACGATTCGGCTGATAACCCACCGTACAACTTGAGTTCGTGGCGGCGCCGATCCTTGCCGTCTAGTGCTTTGTCAACCTTTGATTTTAGGATTGGGTGCCACTCAATGCCGTTTC
>CAYMQL010000113.1:0-7287 GCA_964392255.1 uncultured Planctomycetaceae bacterium
TGGCGTAGGAATCCAAACCAAGCTATAATAGAAAAAGGAAAGGATAGTTGCCCTCTTGCCGGAAAAGGGAACGGACTATGGTTCATATGGTCATCGACATGCCGGAAGAAGCCCTGGCCTCGCTTAGAACTGATTCCGAGGATTTTGCCCACCAATTGCGGCTCGCCGCCGCCGTAAAATGGTACGAATTACGGCGCGTCAGCCAGGAGCGGGCAGCTAAGATCGCCGGCCTATCCCGCACGGAGTTTTTGGCCGTTCTGGGCCAGTTTGGCGTTTCGCCGTTCCAGTATACTGCGGGGGAGGTGCTGGAGGAGGCGGGCCGTGAATGACATATGGGTGGTCAATGCCTCGCCGATCATTACACTTGCCAAGGTTGATCGGCTCCACCTGCTTAAAGATCTATGCACGGAGCTGCTCGTCCCAGAGGCCGTAGTTTCAGAGATTCTTGCCGGTTCGCCATCTGACCCTGCACGACGTGCCATCGAACGCGGCTGGGGAACGGTAGTTCCCGCCGCCCCTATTGTCGCAGACTTGCTGGAATGGGGGCTTGGAACCGGTGAAAGCGCCGTATTGGCTGTAGCAATGCAGCGAAGACCGGCAACCGCCATTCTCGACGATGCAGCCGCTCGCACGTGCGCCAAGGCCCTGGAGATCAAGGTCATTGGAACCCTTGGGGCGGTTCTTCGGGCGAAACAAAAGGCGATAATCCCTTCAGCAGCCGATGTGCTCAAGGCGCTATGTGCGGCTGGCCTGCGGCTGGACGATCATATGATCCGTGCCGCACTGGAAGGCATCGGGGAATCATGGAAACAAAAGGCATAAGACCATCGGCGAGAAAAGCGTTTTTCAACTTCTGCGTCGAGGATAATAGGACTTATCCCATTCTTCTCCAATATTCTTTCTTGGCGTCCCATTCATTTCTGTTTACTCAACTCTTCCCACAGCCGGGCGCTGGCCCGGATGCCGCGATGGAAGTTGGCTAGGGAGAATTTTTCGTTGGGGCTGTGCAAGTTGTCGTCGTCGTGGCCCCAGCCCAACAGCAGCGTATCGGCTTTCAGTCGCTGCGAGAAGGCCGTGACGATCGGGATCGAGCCGCCTTCGCGTGTGAACACCGGCCGGCGGCCGAAGGCATGCTCAATCGCCCGGGCCGCTGCTTCGATGTACGGACTTTCCAACGACATCAACACGCCCGGCGAACCGTGATATTCGATCAGGTCCAGCTCGACGCCCGGCGGAGTCAACTCGGCGAGTTTCCATTTCAGCCCGGCGGTAATTTTTTCGGGGTCCTGATGGGGCACCAGCCGGAAGCTGAATTTTGCTCCGGCCGCGGCCGGCAGGACGGTTTTCGAGCCTTCGCCCTGATAACCGCTCCAAAGACCGGAGATGTCGAACGTTGGCCGGGCCCAGCGTCGCTCCAACGTGGTGTAGCCTTCTTCGCCGGCGCCGCCGACCACGCCGATCTCGTCGAAAAACCGTTTTTCGTCGAACGGCAAGGCCGCCATTTCTTGCCGTTCGCGTTTCGAAAGCGGCACGACGTCGTCGTAGAAGCCGGGAATCGTAACCCGCCCTTGCCGGTCGATCAGGCCGGCGAGAATTTGCGCCAGCGCGTTGGCCGGATTGGTCACCGAACCGCCGAACAGGCCGGAGTGTAAATCGCGGTTCGGGCCGCGAACGTGCAGCTCATAATACGCGATGCCGCGCAGCCCGTAGGTAATCGCCGGCACGCCGGGGGCGAACTGGGCCCCGTCGCTAATCACCACGCAATCGCACGCCAAACGGTCGGCATGCTCGGCAAGAAACTGGTTGAGGCCGCTGCTGCCGACTTCTTCTTCGCCTTCGAGGATGTACTTGAGATTCAGCGGCAGCCGACCCTCGACCGTAATCCAGGCCTCGGCGCTTTTCAGATGGGTGAACATCTGGCCTTTGTCGTCGGTCGCACCGCGGGCGAAAAGGTTGCCGTCGCGGCGGGTCGGCTCGAACGGCGGCGTCGTCCACAATTCCAGCGGCTCGACCGGCTGCACGTCGTAGTGGCCGTAGACCAAAGCGGTCGGGGCGCCGGGCACGGGAGGCGACTCGGCATAGACCAGCGGATGGCCCGCGGTCGGAATCACCTCGGCAGCGAACCGCAGACCGCGAAACTGGTCGGCCAGCCACTCCGCCGCACGGAGCATGTCGCCCCGATGTCCCGCGTCGGCGCTGATGCTCGGAATCCGCAGCAACTCACACAGCTCCTCCTCGAATCGGGGGGCGTGCGTTTCGAGATATTGGTCGATGGCGGACATGATGATGCACCCGGGGGATTGCATGGATTCCGTGAAGCTCCCTAATATAATTCGTCCAAATCGTTTCGACCATTGGGCCTAAAAGCCCGGGGGGGCCCTGCTTATGTCGCACCAAGCCGCCGCCACCGCCGAACCGTCGCAACAGGCGGTCGCCGATCCGCGTCCACGCGACGAAGGAAAAACCAAACGGCAACCGCCCTACCATGTGATCCTTTGGAACGACGACGACCACAGCTACCAATACGTGATCGTGATGCTCATGGAGCTTTTTGGATTCCCTCCAGAGAGGGGCTTTCTCTTGGCGAAGGAAGTGGACACCCAAGGTCGCGTGATCTTGCTGACCACCACCCGAGAACACGCCGAGCTGAAGCGCGACCAGATCCACGCCTACGGCAAGGACGCCTTGATCGACGGCTGCAAGGGTTCGATGTGGGCGACGATCGAGCCGGCCGAGTAGCGGCGAAAGTTGCCCAATCCGCTCTGGCATCGCCCCGGGGGATTTGCTAGACTCCCCCAGCTTTTTTCCCACTCAGAAGGAGTTTGACCATGAACGGAAAATGGATGTTCCGCTTGTGGATGATCGTCGGCGCGTGGTGCGGGCTGTGCGCGATGGCGAACGCGGCGCCGCCCTGGGGCGAGCTGATTTCGCTGAAAAGCGTCAACGCCGATCCCGAAAACGCCTATCCGCTGGCCGAGGACCACGGGCCGTGGATGATTATGGCGTGCAGCTTCTCCGGCGAAGGCGCCCAAAAACAGGCCCAAGAGTTGGTCTACGAGCTACGCAAACGCTATAAGCTTTCGGCCTACACTTACACAGGCCGATTCGATCCCGGCGAAGCGCAGGGACGCGGCGTCGATGAGTTCGGAAAACCGCGCAAATGGAAATACGCCAAGTACAAGGACAGCAACGACAGCGAGCAGGCGCGGCATCCCGAATTGACCGAAGTGGCCGTCCTGGTTGGCAATTTCGAGTCGGCCGACGATCCCGAGGCGCAGCGAACGCTGCAAAAGATCAAGTTCGCCGCGCCGCAAACGCTCGAAATCAAGGAAGGCAAGCAAACCCATCAAACGCTGACCGGCTGGCGCATGATCCAGCGCCAGGTTTACGAGGCCATCGGCAGCGAGAAGAAGCGGAAGGGACCGATGGGCCATGCCTTCATCACGACCAACCCCTTGCTGCCGCAGGATTTTTTTGCCCCGAAGAACGGCGTCGATCCGTTGGTTCTGAAAATGAACAAAAACGCGGAGTTCAGCCTGTTGGATTGTCCGGGCAAGTACACCGTGCAGGTCGCCACGTTTAAGGGCGAGGCGGTCATCAAACAAAACGAAATTCGGGAAATCGAGAACGGCCGGAAGGAGATGCGCAGTTCGCTGGCCGAGGCCGCCGACAAAGCTCATCGCCTGGCCAAGGCCTTGCGCATGAAAGGCTACGAGGCCTACGAGTTCCACGATCGCTATTCGAGCATCGTGACGGTCGGCAGTTTCAATTCGGCGGGCACGCCGCGACGCGACGGAGGCATGGATCTGAACCCGGAGATCGCCGCCATCGTCAAAACCTTCGCGCCCAATCCCAATTCCAAAGCGGAGTTGGACCCGAAGTTCCAAAACATGCTGAAAGCGAACGGCCTGGATCAGTTCGCGCGACCCATGCCGGTGAAGTCGATGATCGGCATCCCCTTCGACGTCGAACCGAAGCCGGTGCTCGTGCCCAAGCGGTCGTTCAGCGTGGCGTTGCGGGACAGGGACTAGAAAGCGGGCAGTGGACGGTGGGCAGTGGATCGTGCATAGTGTGATTGGTTACTATTGCGTCTCAGGAAAGCAATGGCGCATGAGAATAGCCGAGAGCTAACAGCTCCCGGAGCGGAACCGCCAATCCACGCACATTCCGGGGGCTGTTTGCCCCCGGCTATTGCGACATTATTTACCTGACCGTCAATAAACGCTTCCCGAACTCCCTGCCCCCAGTCCCGCCTCTAGCCACGGATTGCCATGCTCGTTCTCGGCACCGCGAATCGCAAAAAAGGCATCGAGCTTGCCGATCTGCTGCAGCCGGTGCATATCGATTTACGGACGCTGGCCGACTTCGCCGACGATTTTCAGGTGGACGAGAACGGCGACACATTCGCCGCCAATGCCCGGCTGAAAGCGGCCGGCTACGCCCGGCGTCTTCAGCGTTGGGTGCTGGCCGACGATAGCGGCCTGCTGGTCGACGCTTTGAACGGCGAGCCGGGCGTTTTTTCAGCCCGATACGCCGGCCCGCAGGCCACCGACGAGCTGAACAATCGGCTGCTGCTCGAGCGGCTGGGCAATCTCCCGCCCGAGCAGCGCTCGGCGCGTTTCGTTTGTCACATCGCCGTGGCCGATCCAACCGGAGCGATCCGCGCCGAGAGCGAGGCCGCCTGTCGCGGACGCATTCTTACGGGGCCGCGCGGAGCCAAAGGCTTCGGCTACGATCCGCTGTTCGAAATCGTGGAATATCATCGCACGTTCGCCGAATTGGACTTGCGGGTGAAGGCCCGATTGAGCCATCGCGCCCGGGCCGCCGTCCGGATTCTGCCGCAACTTACGCAACTGGCCGACGCGGGGGAAATCTAGCCGGTGCCATCATGTCCGATTTCGTCCAAGAGCGTCACAAACCGGCTGCGCCGCTGGATCGGCTGCGGGAACTCATCGTGGCCTGCCCTCCGATGCGGAGCAACGTGAATCTGTCGCGGATCGCGCGCGCGGCGGGCTGTTGCGGCGTGCGTCGGATGGTCTGCTGCGGCAACGCGAAGGTGGTCGGCAAGATCGCCCGCGACGCCGCCGAAACGCTCTCGATCGAAATCCACCGCACTTTGCCGCCGGTGCTGACAAAATTGCGTCAGGAGGGATTCGCCGTCGTCGGATTGGAGCAGACCACGGGCGCCAAGCCGCTTTGGGAGTTCGCCTTTCCGCGTCGGACGGTTTTGGTGGTGGGCAACGAGCGGAGCGGCATCGAAGACGAAGTGCTGCGGATGCTCGACGACGCGGTCGAGATTCCCGTCTACGGGCTGCCGTATGCCCACAACGCCGCCACGGCCGCTGCCATGGCCCTCTACGAGTATTGCCGGCAGTATCCACGCGGATAACCGCCCGAACCATTTCGCATCGCGCCCTTGCAACAAACGCAGGCGGGAATTCCCCTTGCGACAACCTTGCTGCCGGCCGGCTCGTGCGGCACAATAAGGTGCATGCCGGCCCCAACATCTTGTTCCGCACCATCGGGTCCACAACCGCCGGACTATCAGCCGTTGGTGATTGTGCTGACGGCGGCCGTAACGGGCATTCTCATCGACCGTTTCCGGCCGATGCCCCTGGGGTTTTGGTCTGCGGCGGCCGTGCTTGCGCTGGCGGCTTGGGCCATTATGCGGCAATGGCCGCGACGGCCCGCCCCCGCGCCCGATGCAAACGTCCCGGCCTCGCCGACCTCAATCAGCGGCCGCGGCTTCGCGTGCGAAGCGATTCGCGCGTTCGTGCTGCTGGCGGCGGTTGCCGCAGCGGCCGGCGCATGGCATCACTGCCGTTGGAATCTGTTTGCCGCCGACGATCTGGGCAACTACGCGCGCGGCCGGGCCCAACCGGCATGCGTCGAATTGCGGGTGCGCAGCGGGCCGCGTGCCACGGCCCAGCCCGCGCCCGATCCGATGCAAGTGATCCCGCCGGGAGATTGCTGGCGTTTCGACGCCGACGCCGCGGCGATTCGCAACGGCGAAGCCTGGCAGCCGGCGACGGGGCGAACGACCGTCCTGGTGCTGGGCGAGCGCCCCGCGGTCGACGCCGGCGACCGCGTGCGGTGCTTCGGCCGGCTTTCGGCCCCGGCCGGCGCACAGAATCCCGGGGCGTTCGACCGGGCTGAATATCTCCGCGCCAGCCGAGTGCGCAGCCGACTGGTGGTCGAATCGCCTGAGTGCATTACGGTCGTCGCCGAAGGTTCTTCTTGGAGCATCGCCAGGATGCTTGCCCGGCTCCGCGCACACGGCGCCGCAATTCTGAAGCAATACCTCGATCCCCGCCAGGCCGAGTTGGCCGACGCCGTACTCCTTGGGCTGCGCGAAGAACTCGACAGCGATCGAACTGAAGCCTTTATGGCCACCGGCACGATCCACGTCCTTTCGATTTCGGGACTGCACGTGGGCATTTTAGCCGTGGCGTTGTTTTGGCTCATGCGGCGATTGCCGCTGCCGCGCGGCGGGGCCGTCGCCGCGATCGCCGCCACAACGACGCTCTACGCCTTGATGGTCGATGCCGAACCGCCTGTGATCCGCGCAACCATCTTGGTGTTGATCGTTTGCGCGGGGATTTGGTTGGGTCGCGAGCCTTTGAGCATGAACTCGCTGGCGGCCGCGGCGCTGGTGGTGCTGACCGTCAATCCCGGCTGGCTGTTTCACGTCGGCGTCCAATTGTCGTTTCTGTGCGTCGCCGGACTGATTTGGATCGCTACATGGCGTCCTCACGCGGACGACGAAGAGCACGAAACCCCGGAAGCCATCTTGCGCCGGCTCGAAATGCAAAATTGGGGATGGACGCACCGGATTTTGCACAATATCCGCCGCTCGGTCCGCGGCATCATTGTCGCCGGCGCCGTACTCTGGCTGCTGACGCTGCCGCTGGTCATGGCCCGATTTCACATCTTCTCGCTTGTGGCGTTAATCTTGAACGCCCTTCTGTGGATACCCATGACCCTGGGCGTACTCGGCGGGTTTGGCGTTTTGGTGTTTGGCGCCGTATTGCCGCCCGTGGGTTATCTGTTCGCTTGGGTGTGCAACGCGAGCCTCTGGATGCTCGAGGGGGGCGTGAATCTGGCCGAGCGCATTCCCTATAGCTATTTCTGGACGCCGGGTCCGCCGGAATGGTGGCTCTGGGGCTTCTACGGCGCGCTGGGGCTCCTGTTGGCTTTCCCGCGGTTGCGGCCGCGGCGGCGCCGGCATTACGCCTTGCCGTTGGCGCTCTGGATCGCCGTCGGCCTCGCCGCAATCGGCTGGCCGCA
>CAYMQL010000114.1:0-5529 GCA_964392255.1 uncultured Planctomycetaceae bacterium
CCCCGATTGTTTTTGCGCAGCCCAGCCCCCGGCTATTGCGACATTATTTACCTGAGAGCCAATAAACGGACATCGCATCATGCGCCTTCCGCCTTACTGATGCTCCCAGCCGCGCGGCTCGATCGGCCTTCGGCTGCCGGGGGCGTCTTCGAGCCACAACCCCGGCTCTGCAACGAATTCGCCGATCTCCGTAAGCGGCACGTCGATCGGCCGCTCGGCAAGCATCCGCCGGGCTTCGTCGGGCGGCACGGCCAGGATCAATTCGAAATCTTCGCCGTCGGCCAGGGCGTGCTCCAACGGCGTCGAGCCGTCGGCCAGCTTGTCGGCCAGTCGTCGGGCGTCGTCGGCCACCGGCACGGCGTCGGCCCGGATTAATGCGCCGCAGCGGCTTTCTTCCGACAGCCGCGCCAGATCGAGCGAAAGGCCGTCGCTCGCGTCGATGCCGGCATGCAATTCATAGCGTTCGTGCAGCGCAAGGGCCTCGTCGACCCGCGGCTCGAAATCGAGATGACGGCCCAAAATACTGCCGCCGAACGCGCCGGTCACGACGATTCGGTCGCCGGGCCGTGCGCCGCGTCGGCAGAGCGGCCCGCGGCCGGTCGGCCGGCCTAAAAGCGTGATGCTGACGGCCAGCGGACCGTTCCAGGTGTTTGTGTCGCCGCCGGCAAAGGCCACCTTGTATTTTTCGATCAGCGGCAACATGCCCTCGACCAGGGCGACGGCCAGTTCCATGCTGTTCGGCCGCGGCAGCGCCACGGCGACCACCGCAGCCAACGGCTGCGCGGCCATCGCCGCTAGATCGCTCAGATTGACCGCTAGCGACTTGCGACCCACGCGCCGCGGATCGAGCTGGGCAAGCTCGAAATCGACGTGGTCGGTCAGCATGTCGACCGTGACGACGCATTGATCGCTGCCGGCCATGCTCAACACGGCGGCGTCGTCGCCCGGCCCCAGCCGCAACAGCGGATGGGTCGGCAGACGTTTGCGGAGCCAGGCGATAAGTTCGCGTTCCATCAATCGCGAGCGGGTTGCCAGCCGTCGAAGCTCGGCGCCGGCGTCGAATACGATGCGGCCGTCAACACTGCGCGTGTTCCTGCGTAGTCCGACCGGGCCGCCGTCCGATCACGCGGATCGGGCAGCAACGGACTCGGCATCGAACTCGGTTGCGCGTCGGGCATTTGCGGTATCGGCTTCAATTCCGTTTCCGTCGAAGGCTTTTGCGCGTCCTGAAACGTTTTTTGCGGAACGACGTTCGTCGCCGGCGCCACGACATTGCTGCCATTGCTGGACGAGGGCGAAACGACCGTCGACGCCGCGCACGAAGCACAGCCTGTCGCGGGCGCCGCGTACGTTGCCACGCCACTCGTGTCGCACGAGTTGCAACTCGAACACGGGCTGTAACTCGAACAAGGGCTGTAACTCGAGTATGTGCTGCATGGCGAATAGGCCACGACCGGCACGGGTGCATATACGGGTCGATAGGTTGTGTACGGCGTCAAACGGCCGTACGGCGCCCAACCGAACGCCGGCCGATACGTCGTCACGGCGTAGCTGGTGCATGGGTTGCAGGCCGCGGCGGGCTGATAGGCGACCGGCGCATAATAGGCCGTCGCGACCACCGGCCGATACATCGCCCGGTACACCACCGTCGGCATGTACGCATAGCTTGGCGCCGCGTAACTCGTGTAAACCGGAGCGGCCGCGGGCACGGCATAAGTCGGAGCAACGCATGTGGGGCATCCGGCAAAACTCGCGGCCGGCATTGCCAGCAAAGCCCCTGCAAAACAAAACGCCATCCCCAGAGCGCACAGCTTTCGATTCGTCATGGCTTCACCTCGCGTGGCTGAAAGTATTTACGTCGTTCATCAGACCGCCGGCATCAAAGAATGTCAAGCGGCCGCTTTCGGAGCAATCTTTCCGTCGGCAAACCTTTCCGTAGAAGAGGAATGTACGTTCCAGGCAAAGTTTGCCGATTGGCGCGATTGCGCCGGCGCATCACTCGCGCCGAAGGCCCTAGCGCCTTAATGAAACCTAGGTCACATTTTCAGAAGGGGGCGGCCGCCGTTTTTCGTAGAGATCGTACAAATCGAACAGCGTTTCACGCAGATCGCCCCCATAACGCGATAGGCGTTGCGCGATTTCCTCGGTCGAAAAAGGCGCATTCCGACCGTCGAGCAACGCATCGACCACTTGGCGGGCGACGTCGAGCGTCGCCTCGGTGCGAAAAATCGCAGGGAATCCGACCGGGGCATGGGCGGTGACGAGAAGCCCAATTTCGCTGCGGCGGCACCAGCGATTGAGCGTCCAGCGGCTGAGCCGGCCAAGCTGCTCGTAGCCGTCGACGATCAGAACGGCCGGCGGACGAAGCCCGGCGTCGCGGCGCAGATTCAACGGCAGCCGGCGCTGCCCATCGTGCAGCGAAACCATCACGACCGTGCAGCCGGCGCGCTCGAGCGCGCCGGCCAGCGAAACCGCCAGCGTCGATTTGCCCGAACCGTGCGGGCCAACGATTTCGCCGCGCCAGCCGGATTGGCGCAGGCGTTCGACCAACGTCTCGGCGTTTTGGCCGGGCGGAAAAATGAAGGGAATCGCGCCCGGCCGAACCCGCCGCGCAAAAAACGGATTCTCAGAAACGTCGATCGGTTCGGTTGCGGCCATTCGGCGTGGATCGGAAGTCATGGGTCGAGTCGTGCGCCTTCCATCGAACCGCTATCGGACCGGCGCGACGCTGCCGAGTTGAAACGATTTTTCGCCCAGCAGCTCCTTGCCTCGCGACGGAAACGCCCGCACGCGGACGCACCAGCGGATTTTGACGATTTGTCCTTCGTAGCTTAGCGGGCTGAGGGGCAGCGTTGTGCTGAAGGGTTCGGGCTTGACGGGATCCAACGGATGCAGATCGTCCGATTCGCGCCGCCGGAATTCATGCACGGCCATGTCTTCGTCGCCTTTGCCTTCGGTATGCCACAGCACCGAGACCTCGACGGCCGCCAGCGAACCCGGCGGCGGCGAGGCGATCCAGTATTCGCCCGAAAGCGTTTCGCCGGGCTGAAAGACGGTCCCGTCGCCGTCGAGTCGAATGACTACGGTCGGTTCGGCGCTCATGGCTTTACACCCTCGTCAGACGGTTGGACAACGACGGTGAACGACCGTTGAAAACGGGGCCGCCGGATCAGATCGCCCTCGACGGCCAGCGACCACTCGATTTCGTTGTAGTCGGCCTTGAAGGAGTGCATCGACCGCGGGGGCACGTCGAATTGCAACTCGGTCTCGAACGGCGCCCCGGTTTCAATCTCGAAGTCTTCGCGCCGAAAAAGCTCTTTCCGATAGACCGTTTGCGTTTCGGTCCGCGTGTTCGTGCCTTGGCGATAGGCGGCCGACTCGCGGCACAGCAGCGCGACGCAGAGCGTGCGGATGCGCAACCGGCCCGTCTGTGAAAGAAAAAGCCGATAGCGTCCGCCGGGGCGAAGCGGGTGTTCCGACAGCTCGACCAGCGTAGGCCCGACGCTGGTGGCGACCAGCAGTTGGCGCAGGAAAAACGCGCTCATGCCGACGCCGATCAACACCAGCGGAACCAGAAAGATCATGGTGAGCCAATCGCCCCGGCCGGCGACGTGATTACTGACGGCGAAGACCGCCGCGACGGCCACCAGGCTGTCCCAAATCAGGCAAAACACAAGCGTGCCGAAAAGAACCCAACCGGGCGAGGTCGCCATCGGCAGACGAAAGCGCAGGCGCGTGCCGGGGCTGTTGGTGATGTCGGCGCCCTCGGGCACGAACGGAAACAGTCGGTCGCCGTTGCCCGCCGCGAACAAATCGCGTTCTTGCGGCCGCCGCCATTGCGCCGCGCGGCGCTCGGCCGATTTGCCCCAATGCAACAGCGCATAGAGCAGGCCGCCGGCGCCGAGGGCCACAAACGACAGCGGCACGGTGAAGGCCATCCACACCCACCAGCGATGCCCCCGCACCAACACGGCGACCGACGGATTGATCGGATCGTACCAACAGGGATAACGGCGCGGATTCGATGCGTCGTCGACGGCGAACTCGGCCGCGGCGGCCTCGGCCTCCGCGAGATCGCCTGAATAGGCGCGATGAATATCGTAGTGCCAATCGCGGTAGGTGATCTCTCCGACCTCGTATTCGATCCAGATTTCGGGCCGGTACAGCGTGCCGTCCTCGGTTTCGCGCCGAGCGATCCGTTTGTCGAGAACGCGGCAGGTGGTTTCGATGAACTCGTGATGGACTCGCCACTCGGGCACGACCACGCCGACGAAGAGCCAGACGGCGCCGCCGCAGCCCAGCAGCAGCAGAACGGCCCAGAATGCGGCCTCGCCCGCACTGGCCAAGGCGGGCGAACCGGTGCGCCGATGGCCGCGTTTCTTTTGGTAGTAGCGAAAACTACGCGCCAAGATGAGATCCCCCGCAGCGACGTTTGCAGCGATTTCTCCGAAGGGTGCGTGCAACGCACCGGCTCCGCGGGGCGCGCTGAGCGCACGACCGCCGGTTGACCTTCGCGCGTTTTAACGCGCCTTTAAGTTTCCGTCGCAACCACCCGTTGCGTGCGGCGGCGTCAGGCCGTCGCGGCCAGCGACTCTTGCTTGCCGTGGCGGTAAAAGCCGATTCCCTCGAGCGCCTTATAGACCTCTTCCAGGGTTTTTTCGCCGAAATTCGAGATTGCCAGCAGATCCTCGCGCGTGCAATTCAACAAGTCGTTGACCGTAAAAATGCCCCGCTCCTCCAAACAGTTCGTCGTCCGGACCGAAAGACCGATCTCCGCCGTGCTCATTTCCAGCTTTTCGGCGAGGTCCTCGGCGTGGTTGTCGTTGGCGGGCAAACGGACGCGGGTCGTGCTCATGGGGTCCCTCCCAATCTGAGGTGACAGGATGCAAACGTGATTCGACGCCGGGCCCTTCCCGACGCCGTGCCCACAGTATAGCGTTTTTTGCAAGTTTGGGTAGTAGGCAAAGCAACAGACGTTTATACTGGGCCGGGTTCGCGTCTAGGAAGCCGTGACCGATGCTAGCACTTTCGGAACCGCCGCGATGGCCCTATCGCTCGACGAACTGACCGACGCCCAACGCGAGGCGGCCACGCACCGCGACGGGCCGCTGTTGATTCTGGCCGGGCCCGGCAGCGGCAAAACTCGCGTGGTCACCCATCGCGTCGCCTGGCTGCTGGAACAGGGCATATCCGGCCGCAACGTCCTGGCCCTGACCTTCACGAACAAGGCCGCCGACGAAATGAGCCGCCGCATCCAGCAATTGGCCGGCGATCCGTCGGTCTGGGTCGGCACGTTCCATCGTTTTTGCGCCCGATTGCTGCGAAAATACGCTCCGATGGCGGGGCTCGGCGAAAATTACACGATCTACGACGTCGCCGACAGCGGCCGCGCCCTGCGACAAGCCCTCGCCCGGCTTAAGATCGACGCCGACCGCTTCTCGCCCGACAGCTTGGCCAAGGCGAGTAGCTGGGCCAAAAACAACGTGATCGGCCCCGACCAGTATCAGCCGCGGCTGGGGTCTGCCCTGG
>CAYMQL010000114.1:5539-7231 GCA_964392255.1 uncultured Planctomycetaceae bacterium
GTGGTTCGCAACGTCTATCCGGCCTACCAACGCCAACTGATCGCCTCGAACGCGGCCGATTTCGACGACCTCCTGCTGCACGTCGCCACGATCCTGCGCGACAATCCCGAGGTGCGGGCCGAACTTGACGAACGCTATCGCTACATCCTGTTGGACGAGTATCAGGACACGAATCTGGCCCAGTACGCCATCGCCCGGGCGCTGTCGATCGACCACCCGAATCTGGCCGTGACCGGCGATCCCGACCAGTCGATTTACGGCTGGCGGGGTGCGAACCTGAACAACATTCTGGAGTTCGAACGCGATTTTCCAGAGGTGCGCGTCGTTCGGCTCGAACGGAATTATCGCAGCACGCAGAGCATCCTGCGCGTGGCCGGACAACTGATCGCCCACAACAAACGCCGCAAAGAAAAAGGGCTTTTCACCGAAAACGGCCCGGGCACGCCGGTGCGGCTTTCGACCTACGCCACGCAAAGGGACGAGGCCGACGGAATCGCCGCGCGCATCGCCGCCGACATCCGAGCCGGGCGCCGACGCCCGCGCGATTTCGCCGTGTTCTATCGGATCAACGCCCTGAGCCGCTCGATCGAATTCGCCCTGCGCGATCAGGGCGTGCCCTATCAGATGGTCAACGGGCTGGAGTTTTTTCAGCGTAAAGAGATCAAAGACGTGCTGGCCTACCTGCATTTGCTGAACAACCCGCAGGACGACGTCGCGTTTCTGCGCGTGGTGAATGCCCCGGCCCGCGGCATCGGAAAAACGACGCTCGCACGACTTTCGGACCATGCCGGCAGTCATGGGCTGCCGCTTCTGGAGGCGGCGCGGCATGCGGCCCAGATCGCGGCGCTCGGCCGCCGGCCCGCGGGCCTGTTGGGCCAGTTCGCGGCGATGATCGATCGTTTGGCCGCGGCGCTGGACGGCCCGATCGAAGAGATTTTGGGCCTAGTCCTCAACGAAACCGGCTATCGGCGGCAGTGGCAGGATTCGGAAGACGAAGAGGACCAGCAGCGGCTGGCCAACATCGAAGAGCTTTTGACCGTCGCCCGCGATTTCGACGAACGCCGCGGCGAGGCCGGCCAGCTCGAAGCGTTTCTCGAAGAAACCTGCCTGGTCAACGACACCGACGCCTGGGAAACCGACGCCGACCGCGTGACGCTGATGACGCTGCACGCCTCGAAGGGGCTGGAGTTTCCCGTGGTCTATCTCATCGCGGCGGAAGAGGGCATCCTGCCCCATGAGCGCAGCCGCGACCATCCGGATCAGCTCGAAGAAGAGCGGCGGCTGATGTTCGTCGGCATCACCCGGGCCCAGCGGGAGCTTCAGATCAGTTTGGCGCGGTATCGCGATTTCCGCGGGCAGCGGAAGCTGACCATCCCAAGCTCGTTCCTGATGGAGTTGCCGCGTGCCGAAATGGAGGTCGAGTTCCCGTCGGCCGATCGCGGCGCCGACGCAGACGACGACATTCCTTTTGATTTCGACGCAAGCTGGGACGAGGATGAGGAGGACGCCGGATGGGATGCGGCCGAGGCGCAAAAGACCGGTCGGCCGCGGTCGAGTCCAACGGCGATTCGCCCGGCGGCGGCCCTACATTTGACGACGGCCGCGGCCCTGGCCAACGGCGATCGGCCGACTGCGCCGGTCGATCCCGAGACGTTTCGCCAGGGCATGCGCGTGCTCCATCCGACGTTCGGC
>CAYMQL010000115.1:0-7219 GCA_964392255.1 uncultured Planctomycetaceae bacterium
GTAACCTTCGGCTCCGGAGGCCGACGCTCTATCCAATTGAGCTACGGGGACTCTTGTGCCTTTATACCGGATTCCGGAGGCGATGAGTAGGCCCCGGGGCTAAGCTTGTCAGACAGCCTAACCACGAGCGGAAAAACGCACGTTGGATGACTGGATTCCGGGGCGGTTGGAGAAAACCGGCGTCCGGCTAATGGGCGGCGGCGACCACTGCATAGGCGGCCAGTTCGGGGGTCATGGGACCCTGGTCGGTCTTGATCCTGATTGTTTTGACGATCTTGCCGGCATCGGTCCCGGCCGTGAAGGTTACGGGGATCAGGTGCAATTCTTTGGCCTCGCCTTCTTTCGAGGTGTCGAATTGGAACGAGTCGTCCTCGCAAGAGATGCCCAACACGCGGAACGGCGTCTTGCCTTTGACGACAAGCTGTTTGGTAACTTTCTGGCCTGGCTGAACCACGCCCATGAATAGTGCCGCGGGGCTGACCGTAATGCTGGGCAAAATGCGTCCTTCGACCAGCACGGGTATTTGTCGGCTGGCGTTGTCGTTCGTGACCAGCATCAGGTGATCGCCCAGATAGCCCGACGGGGCATCGGGGGCGATATGGACTTTTAGTGCATAGGACACTTGGCCGTTTGAGCGAAGCGTTTCGACGGCCTTTGCGTTGATATGCGGATTAGCGCTTTTGACGTCGAGTATCTGCCAGTCGCCGCGGCCGGCATAGCTGACATGAACAGTTTGGTCGGCGCCTGCCCCTTGGTCGATGGAGCCAAGCTGAACGCTGCCCGGCTCTACAACCACATCGCCGCGAATGAATCCGCGGACGTGCAGTTGCACTTCGGCGTAGAAGGGCCGGTCGAAGGTGACCGTCAAGGTCGCCCCGCGCTGATTGAGGAACGAATCTGTATTGAAATGGGCGACGACGGCCCCTTTTTCATAGGTTTTGATCAGCGGGGTCTCGATGATAGGGGTTGTACAAGCGCAACTGGTCCGCACATCCGCAACGTGGACGTCCTCGAGATAGAGGTTTTCGAAAACGAAGCGGTATTCCGCCTTAGCTCCCCGGGCGACCGAGCCAAAGTCGTGTTCGACGACTTTGAACATCTTTCGGGCCCACTCTTGCCCCATGCAGGGGGTGACGGATAGACAAGCTAAGAGGAATGCAAGGGTACACTTGCGCATCATAGTCGGCAACTCCGCAACCATCTGAGTGGCAACATCTTCCGCAAGAAATCTAGGACCTAATTCATACGGTGTCAACTTCGTTATCTTTCAGAATTTTTCCTGGCGCTCGGCATCGGCGCCGGGGAACGAAGAAAAAGAAGGAAAAATCGGCGCCGTCGCCCTGTTGCCGCCTAGATTCTTATGCGGCCTGGGTTTCTTCGTCGGTCGAGGGTTTCGTCAGGATATGGCCGTCGTCGCTGACGTCCTCGAACCGGACCGAAACCTGTTTCGACACGCCGGATTCCTGCATCGTTACGCCGTAGATCGTATTGGCGGCGGTCATCGTCTTCTTCGAGTGCGTAACGATGATAAACTGGGTCCACGCCAGGAAGTCCTGCAACACCTGGGTGAAACGGTCGATGTTCGCCTCGTCCAGCGCGGCGTCGACTTCGTCGAGGACGCAGAACGGACTGGGGCGGCTGCGGAAGATCGCCAGCAAGAGGGCCACGCAGGTCATCGTTTTTTCGCCGCCGCTTAAGAGCGAGATGCTGCGCGGCTCTTTACCAGGCGGCCGGGCGACGATCTCGATGCCGCTATCGAGAATATCAACGCCTTCTTCGAGCATGATGTCGGCCTGCCCTCCGCCGAACAGGTCGCGGAAAAGCGTTTGGAAGTGCCCCTTGACGGTTTCGAGCGTTTCGGAAAAAAGCCGCCGGCTGTCCGTGTTGATCCGTTCGATGATCTTTTCGAGCGAGGCCTTGGCGGTCGATAGGTCGTGGAACTGGTCGGCCAGCGTTTTGTGGCGTGTTTCAAGCTGCTCCAACTCGTCGAGCGACTCCAGGTTGACGTTGCCGATGTTGTTGATCTTCTGCCGGAGCTCCTCGATCTCGCGCTGCACCTCTTCGCGTTGGCGCTGTTCTTCATCGCTGGGCACGCGGGCCAATTCGGCCAACTCAATGCCGTAGTCCTCGCGCATCCGATCGGCCAGGGCGCTGCGGTCGTGGCGGACTTCGTTGGCGGCCAGATCAACGCTATGCGCCTTTTCTTCCAGCTTGCGCAGCCGGCCGCGGATTTTTTGGATTTCGGCCGTTAGCAGAGTCTGTTGCGATTCCAACGCATGGCGTTGGTCGAGTGCGGCCGCGCTTTGGGCCGCGAAACCCTCTTTGCGCAAATACAGTTCGGCGATTTCGCTTTCCGCCTGCAAAATGCTCCGCCGCGACAACTCGCCGCGTTGTTGGCATTCTTCGAGTCGCTGCCGAGCTTCCGCGATCGTCCGATCGCGTTCCTGACGGGTTTCGTCGAATTGCCGCAACCGCGCCTGAAAATCGCGCAACCGCTCCGCGGACTTGGCCAGCTCGACTTTGATCTCGGGGGCTTGGCGGCGGGCCGCCAACCGGCCGGCCTCGCGCTGGTCGATTTGCCGGGCAAGCTGCGCCAACTCGGCTTCCATCTCGCTCAAGCCCGCTTCAACTTGGCTGCGCTTCTGCTGCGCCTCGGCCAGATGTTGGAGTGCGGCCTCGTGTTCGGATTCGGCGGCAAGCAACTCGGATTCGAGGGCTTCATGTTGCTGATCCAATTGCGATCGACGTTCTTCGGCGGCGGCGACCGCGACGCGGTTTTCGGCCAAGGCGTCGGCCGCTTGCCGGTGTTCGGCTGCGTGCCGGTCGACCTCGGCCTGTTGCGCGGCGATTTGTTGGGCGAGGCCGGCAACCGACGCTTCGGCGGTTTCGATGGCGGTCTGCAAGTCGGCGAGTTGCGTTTGCAGAGCCCGCAACTGGCTGCGCCGCGAGAGGAGGCCCGAGGCAGCGCCGCGAGGTCCGACCACCAGCGTGCCGTCGGGTTCGAGCCGCTCGCCGGCGAGAGTGATGAAGGTCAATCCCCGGCCGGTCGTCTGGGCCAACTGCCGTGCCTGTGCAAGCTTCTCGACGAACCAGGTTTGATCCAAGAGTCGTTGTGCCACCGGCAGCAGCCGGGCGTCGGCCTCGATGAATCGATCGGCGCGGCCCAACACGCCCGGCTGGCCTTCGAGGTTGACGGCCGGATTGGGGATTTGGGGATTTAGGGATTTGGGGATTTGGGGATTGGGAGACGTTCGATCCGAGAGCTCCAGTCCCCTAACCTCTGACCCCTGACCCCTGGCCCCTGACCCCTGATTTCTGCCCCCTTTTTCGTCATCGAGCCACAAGAATCCGACGCGGCCGCTGAGCCGGTTCGACTGGGCCTGCAAATAGTCGAGCAATTCGGGAGTTTCGGCGGCCACAACGTAATGGGCCGCCTGGCCCAGGGCGATTTCGACCAGCGGCGCGGCCTCGACGCTGACGTGAAACAACTCGGCCACAACGCCGCGGACGCCGGAAAAGACCCGTTCGTTGGGCTGAGCAGCGCGGGCGAGTACTTCTTTGACGCCGTCGCCCAGGCCCTCTTGACGTTGAACCAACTCTTCGAGCACGGCCGCCCGCTCGGCGGCGCCGCTCTGGCGCCGCAGCAACTCCGTAAGCGCGTTTTGTTCCGCGGCATGGCGATGTTGGCGTTCGGCAAGCCGATTTCTGGCGTCCGCGAGTTCTTCGGCCAAGGTTTCCGCGCAGACCGTCATTTCGCCGCGTTGCCGGCGCAGTTCATCCAGCTCGCGATGTAATTGCTCGCGCGTGCGGTTGAGATCGCTGATTCTTTCGGCCGATCGCTGCCGGGCGGCTGCGGCGGCTGCGACGCGGCTTTCGAGCGCGCCGGTTTCGTTGCCCAGTGCGGCGGCCTGCCGCATTTTTTGCAGATAGTTGGTCCGCCGCTGCTCGTGTTCGCTCCGCAGTTGATCGAGTTCGGCCATGACGATCGTCAGGCCGCGTTCGGACTCGGCGAGTTGTTTGGCGATTTCGCGGTGGCGTTCCTCATCCGTCTGGAGCGACGCGGCGGTTTCGTGCAGTTGCTGCTGGAGGTCGCCGGCCCGGGCGCTCATCGTCGCCAATTGACGGCGGCACCGTTCGACTTCTTCGTCGAGGTCTTGCGTGCGGCTGCGCTCGTGTTCGATCATTGCCTCGGCGGCGGCGATGCGTTCGCGATGGGCGGCGATTTGGGTTTCGGCTTCCCGGATTCGCTCGTTGAGTTCGTGGCTGCCGGACTCGATTTCGAGCACTTGGGCCTCGAATCGCTCGACCTCGGCCGAGGCGGCGTTGCGCTGGTCGGTCAGCGTCTGCAACTCGCCCTCGAACTCGGCAAGCCGCTGGCTCAGCCGCCGCCAGTCGCCCAGGCCCACCTGCGTGCGCAGCTCTTGCAGCCGGTCGGTGTGTTCCTTGTAGCGGCGGGCTTTGCCGGCCTGGACGCGGACGCTGCGCAGTCGGCTTTCGACCTCGTCGACAATGTCTGACAGCCGCAACAGGTTTTGCTGAACGCGATCGAGGCGGCGCAGCGCTTCGATCTTTCGCAGTTTGAAGCGGCTGATGCCGGCCGCTTCCTCGAAGATCACGCGCCGATCGCGGGCCGACGATTGCAGCAGCACGTCGACCTTGCCCTGTTCGATGACGCTGTAGGCCTGCGTGCCCATGCCGGTGCCGGAGAGCAGGTCGCGGATGTCGCGCAGCCGGGCGGGATTGCGATTCAACAGGTACTCGCCCTCGCCGCTGCGATAAACGCGGCGTGTGATGTGGACCTCGGGGGCGTCGATCGCAAGCAGGTGCTTGGAATTGTCGAGGGTGAGCGTGATTTCGGCGGCGTTCATGGCCCGGCGACTGCCCGAGCCGTTAAAAATCACGTCGGCCATCTCGCGGCCGCGAAGACTTTTAACGCTCTGCTCTCCCAAAACCCATTTGATGGCGTCGACGATGTTCGACTTGCCCGACCCGTTGGGCCCCACCACGACCGTGACGCCCGGCGGAAACTCGAACCGGGTGCGGTCGGCAAAGCTCTTGAAACCGACGAGTTCGAGGGCTTTGAGCATGGCGGAATGGATTCGGTGGGGTTTTGGGCCGGCGGGCCGTCAGCGTCCTATCATTCTAGCAAAAAATCCTTTGTCCGTCTCGCTTTCCGGATCGGAGTCGGAATCGCTTTCCGAGTCGTCGGCGGCCGCGGCCTCGTCTTCCGGCTCTTCTTCGTCCTGGTCGTCTTGGGCCGTCCGTTCGTAGGTGCGGCCGGCCTCAGGCAGCGAGTCGACCTCGAACCGCGCGGGCAGGGCCCCAAGGTTTTTGGCCTCTTGCAGGGCCTGGACCACGTCGGGATAGGTGCCGCCCAACTCGACGATGGCGCGAATAACGTCGTCGACGCGCGTCGAGACGGTCCGTTTCTGGTCGCCGTCTTTAACGGAATACTTGCTCACCGTGACTTCGCCGCCTTCGGAAGCGGTCACCATGATTTCGTTGCCGGCGTTGAGGGCCAGCGGCGCGTGCAACTGTTGCCCCGGTCCGAAAACGACCACCTCCGACACCCGGCTGCGCGTAACGTGAATCATCGGCGGGCCGCCGACGTCGAGAACGTGGTAGTTGAACTGTCCGCCGAGCGACTCGCCTTTAACCAGCGGGTCTTTGGCGTTGTTGGCCCACAGGGCGCGGAAGGCCCCGTAGCGCGTCTCGGCGCTGGGCGAAGAAAGCAACTCGCGCAATTGCTCGCATGCGGCGTACTCCTGCATGGCGCTCAGCGCGTTGAGGGCGAAGACGCGGAAGGCCGGCTGATTGCGCGCGATCTCGCCCAACGGCGCGGCTGCCTCGCGCCGATCGAGATAGGCAAGCGCTTCGGCGGCATAGAATCGCACTTCCGGGTCTTTCGATTCGATGCCTTTGAGCAACGTGTCGGCGCCCTCCGAGCCGATCGCTTCAAGCTGGATGGCCGCTTCGGCGGCGGTGGTCGGCTCAAGCAGCTTCTCTCGCAACGCGGCGATGCGTTCCATCCGCTCGGGGGCCGATTCGGAAATCGGCACCGACTGCACGACCTTGATAAAGCGGTTAACGTCTTCTTTGTAGCGCGGCTGGACCGTCAGTTCGACCAGTTCGTCGGTCTTGGCCTTGGCCACGCCCGATTTGACTCCGCCCTCGAACGAGTGGAACCGCTTGTTCAGCGCGACGGCGATGCGCGAGCTGTTCATCACGCTCTGATGCTCGGGCGTGAGGACGAGTGCGAGCGGGCGCGATTTTAGAGCCAAGCCGCCGCCGAGAACTCGTCCGCGACACGCCAAAACGCGGTCTTTTTTCGGATCGGCCGTAGGATCGATCATGACGGGCCCTTTGGCCAGCGCCAAAAGATTGCCGTGGCGCACCTGATTGCCCAACACGGCCATTTCGGTCAATCGCGTTTCGAGCAGATAGCCGCCCCGCAAACTGGCTGTTTCGCTTTGCGAAGGCACGCGAATTTCGATGTCGAAACGATCGCCCTTCTGCACGCCGGGCCGCAAAATGCCCGTCACTAGCACCAACGACACATCGCCGGAAGCCAGCACCGCATTGGGATTCGCCACGCCGCGGGCCTGCATCTCTTCGAGCAACGCGGCACGCTGCGGCGAAGGACCGGGATCGCTGCCCGTCCCTTTCAGGCCGGTCACCAGCCCGACGGCCTCGACCCGGACATAATGCATGCTCGTCGGCACCGCCAAATCGCCGACCAGCCGCACCGTGGGCTCTTCGGGTTCCAATTCAAGCTCCGGGCTCTCCGATCGCATCGTCAGATCGCTCAGCGACGAACATCCGCCAAGAGCCGCCGCGCAACAGCACAACAAAAAAAAGCGTCTCATGCTTCGCAACGCTCCATCGTCAGGAAAATCATCAAACCGAAGAGCAAACGACAAGAATATGAAAGCCCAGGGGCTATTGAATGGTCCGGCGGTCGATGCCGTGCATCAAAAGCCGAGCGTCAAGCGGTCGCGGAGGATAGTGTTTCGCCCCATTGGGGTCAAGGGGAAGAATCTGCGCCACAGCAGGCAATTTAGGCAAGACGGGAGCCGCCGGCGAACAAACGTCCTCTTGGTCCAAACGGGGCCTGTACGGAATTTTGTGTCAGGCAATCAGCAGCCTGCGAAATCCCCGGCAAAGGGGACAGTCCCAATCCTGTTCGGCACGATTGTTGCACACCCATGAGTTGACGGCT
>CAYMQL010000116.1:0-7217 GCA_964392255.1 uncultured Planctomycetaceae bacterium
AAGCCCTTCGGGCTACAGAGGGCTTGCATATACAATGTGGCGACTTTCGCAGTACAAAGTGTGGAATGCATCCCTGTCGTCGCGGGAACCGCCCTCGAGCCGTCGTCCTTGATGTAGGACATGATGGAATATCTTTCCACCGGAGATCGGTTTAAGCGGCACACGGATCGACGACGGCCCGACGGGCTATGCGACCGGCGGGACGACCCCGGTGAGCACAAGGAACCATCGCGTGCAGTGGAAGAAGACGGGGGCGGCGAAACAGATCGAGTCGATGCGGTCCAGCACGCCGCCGTGGCCCTCGACCAGCGTGCCGTAATCCTTAACGCCGCGGTCGCGTTTGATGGCCGACATGGTGATGCCGCCGGCGAAGCCCATCACCGAGATCACCGCCGACATGACGGCGGCCATCCACCAGTTGGCGCCGTGGAAGGGTGTGGCCCACCACAGGACGGCGCCGATCAGCGTGACGCTGGCCGTGCCGCCCAAAAGACCTTCCCAGGTTCGCGATGTGTTGATCGACGGCACGATCACGTGGCGTGTGGGCAGTTGCGACCAAGCGTATTGCAAGGCGTCGCTAAGCTGCACGATCAAGATAAAGAAGAACAGCAGGCGGATGTTTCCGCCGGCGTCGGAGGGCCGCGCCGCGTTTGGGTCGGCCGTTTGAGGATCGGCTGCCGTCTGCGCCGTTTCGCCGCCGGCCTGTTCTTCGGCCGCGGCGACGGGCTGCTTGGCCGCCGGCGTCAGCGGCAGGGTCAGCAGCGCCGGGGCGTAGCTCAAGCAATAAACGCAAATCAGCAGCCCGGCCTGTATTTTGGCCGAACGCTCGAGGAACCGCTTGTAGTCGCCGGCCATTGCGATCAGAGCCGGGATGAACAAAAAGGCGTAGACGGGGATCACGATGCTATAGAGCCCGTAATACCGATAGCCCATCCCCACCAAAACAAACTGCAACGGCGTGAACACGAAGAAGACGCAAAACAGCGTGCGGTGGTCGCCGGGGCGGGTGGGCGTCACGGTGATGAACTCGCGCAGCGCCCAAAACGAGATCAGGCCGAACAGCACCACCGTGGTTACGTGGCCCAGCAGAAAGGCCGCGGCCAACGTGGCGAACAGAATCCACCACGCCTTCACGCGGTGCCGAAACGTATCGAGAATGGCGGAGTTGATGCCGCTTTCGGGTCGCCGCTTGAGCGCCCAAACCACAAGCGACGAAGCGCCCAGCAGCAGCAACACCGTGCCGATCAGGCCCAAGGTCCAGCGGTCGTTGAAGATGTTCACGGGCTACTCCAACTCTTTGAGCCGGCGGACGGCCTCGCGGGCCCGGGCCAAAAAATCCACTTTCGCCTCGCCCATCTCGAGCCACATCGGCGGCCCGAACGAGATGCAACTGAGCATCGGCACCGGCAGCACCTCGCCGCGCGGCAGGATGCGGTTCATGTTGTCGACATGCACGGGAATCAGCTCCAGGTCGGGGCGCTTTTTGCACAGGTAGTACAAGCCGCTTTTAAACTCGCCAATTTCCCGACCCTCGGTCCGGCCGCCTTCTGGAAAAAGGATCACCGAATACGTGTGGCCGATCTCTCGAATCATCAGGTCGACCGGGCTCTGATGGACTTTAATTTCCTCGCGGTCGATCAGAATCGCGTTGAACAGTTCGTTGGCCAGATAGCGGCGCACCGGCCCCTTGCTCCAATAATCCTTGGCCGCCACCGGCCGGGTGAGCATTCGCACCTCTTGCGGCAACGAGGACCAAATGACGATCGGGTCCAGGTGGCTCGTGTGGTTGGCGAAATACACCCGCTGACACGTGTCGGGCTGAGAGTCGATCCAGCGCACGCTGGCCCCGCTCAGAAACCGGGCCAGCAGGGCCAGAAAATTCCTCGCAAGATTCGTGTCCATACTCCGTCACCTGCCAGCTTCGCTATCCTACCCTACCCGACCCGCCAAGCCAAGACAGGAAGCAGAGTTCCGGGTTCAGGAATCAGAGGGCAAGGCGGGAAACGCTTGTTCGGAATCCGTCTGGATGTGCTGGGATGTCCGATTTTTGCTCTCTTGGCGGTGTCTTCGGCGGCATTTGGCCGCATAGATGTCGGCAATCAGGTCCTGATAGCCCTCGACCATCCGATCGACCGACCAATGGGCAATCACCTGCTCGCGGCCGGCGCGGCCCATCGCTTGGGCTTTCGGGCGGTCGGATAAAAGCTCCAAAACGCGCTCGGCCATGCCGTGCGAATCGCTCGGCCCGACCAGAAAGCCGGTCTGACCGTCGCGGACCGTTTCGACCACCGAGCCGACGCGGGTCGCCACGACCGGCTTCTCGCTGGCCATTGCTTCGAGCAAACAAATCGGGTTGGCCTCCATGTGCGAGGTCAGCACGACCACGTCCAACAGCGACAGCACCTCGGGCACGTCGCGGCGCGTGCCCGCAAAGCGAACGGCCTCGGCGATGCCAAGGCTCTTGGCAAGGGCTTCGAGCCGCGTTCGTTGCGGCCCGTCGCCGATCACCAGAAATTGGGCCGTCGGCAGCGCCCGACGCACCAGCGCCGCCACATAAAGGAACATTTCGTGATTCTTTTCGGGCCGCAGCGCCGCCACGATGCCGGCCGTCGGCGTCTCGGCGTTTAGCTCCCATTCCGCTTGCAATGCTTGGTTCGGCCAGCGCGGGTGGAACCGCTCGACATCGACGCCGTTGGGAATCACGCGAATTTTACCGGCCGGACAGCCCTCGTAGGCCGCCAGATGCTCGGCGTGTGGGTCGGCCACGGCGATGAAGGCGTCGGTCCAAGGCGCCAGCAACCGGTTCGATAGTTCGACGTGATCGGGCAAGCCGGTCGAGTGCAGGGCCGAACAAATCACGGGCACTCCGGCCAGCCGGCCCGCCAAACGCCCCCAAAACATCTTGTCGCCCGCGCCCACCGTCACCACCGCGTCGATCCGACGCCGCCGCAACAGCCGAACCAGCCGCCGAAGCACCGCAACGTCGAACTTGTTGGACAACAATCCCGTGAACGTGGGAATCTCCTGCGCCAGCACTTCGCCCAGCGCATCGAGCCGCTTCAAACAGCATAATTCCGGCGCGAATCGCCGCCGGTCCATGCGGCGAACCAATTCGACCAACAGGGTTTCGGCGCCGCCGACGGGCATGCTCGTAATCACGAACATCACGCGCAGCGGGCCGCGGTCCGACAAAGGCGTCAACTCTCGGCGTCGTAAAAACACGGCAGTGGATGCTTCTCTATGGTTTGGCGTCGGGTGTGCAAAGGTCATCTGCCTCAGTGCAAGTATGGCTTTTTTTCGGCTTGCCGGGGGCGGTTTGGTTCTGTCGGTTGTGCGGTCTGTGCGGGGCGCCGCCGCCCGCAGAACATAAGAATAACCGCTGGTAATTGCGACGTTCGACGGCCGATTTCGCATCGCGGTCTCGAAAAAAAGCCATCCTTTTCATAGAAGACTTTCGGGGCAAGGGAGGATTTTCCGGTGGCGAATCTGCACTGCATCCATCTGGTCTCGGCCGCTGAACTTCGCGACGCCGCGACGCGATGGGACGATCTCTGGCAGCGAAGCGACGTCGAACTGCCGACTCTCCGAGCAGAACTGTTGGCCCAGTGGCTCGAACGATTCCAGCCGCACGGCGGTTTTCATGCGATGGTGATTGCCGACGACCAACAGTGGATTGCCGCATTGCCGCTGGTTTCGCAACGCGTCGGGTGGTTGATTCCTTCCGGCGGGCTGCCGAGTAATCCGTGGTCGCTTTGCGGCGAATTATTGTTAGACCCGGCGGCCGACGCTGACGCCGCGATGGAGTTGCTGCTGAACGAGGCGGCCGAATTGCCTTGGCAGTTGCTTTGGCTCAACGACGCGGCGCCGCAAAGTCTGCGGTGGCAGGCGATGTTGCGGGCGTGCCGGCGGGCCGAACTGCCCGTTTGCTACCACGAGCGATTCCGCGTGGGCCGCGTCGCCATCGATTCGGATTGGGACCTCTACCTGAAACGGTTGCCCAAAAATCATCGCCAGGCGATGACGCGAGGCCTGCGACGTCTGGCCGCTGAGGGCGAGGTGCAGTTCGAGATGCGTTCGCAGCTTGCGCCGTCGGAGGTCGAGCCGTGGCTGCAAAGCGCCTTTGAGCTCGAGAATCGCAGTTGGAAAGGCGTCGCCGGCACCTCGGTGCTGCGGACGCCGCACATGTTCGGTTTTTTCGTCGAACAGGCCAGGCAGCTTGCCGACTGGGGTCAACTTGAAACGGCCGCGTTGCGGCTCGACGGCCGGATGCTGGCGTTTCTTTACGGCTCGCGTGCCAAAGGCGTGTATTTCGCCCACAAAATCAGCTACGACCCCGCCTACGCCGCCTTCAGTCCGGGGCAACTGCTGTTCTATCACATTCTCGAGCGGCTTCACGCCGATCAAACGGTTCGGGCCTTGGACTTCATCGGCCCGCTGAATCAGGCGCTTTCGCGTTGGCGGCCCGCCGCCCGGGACGTCGGCCGCATTGCATTGGCGCCGCGCGGTTGGCTGGGTCGCGGGGCCATGTACGCCTATCAGCACTTGTGGCGTCCGCTGTGCAAGACGCCCAGCATCGAATGCGTCGGCGCCGCCGAGCCCGCCGTTGTCGGCTGACGCCGGCTACGATCGCAAGTACTTCTGATAGGCCGCCACGGCCAGCGCGTCGCAGCGTTCGTTCTCCGGATGGCCGCTATGGCCGCGGACATGGGTGAAACGGACCCGGTGGCGCTGCAACAGCGCGTCGAGCTGCCGCCAGAGGTCTTCGTTTTTCACTTCGGCCCAGCGGCTGCCCTCGCGGCGCCGCCAGCCGTTCTGCTTCCATTTCGACAGCCACTCCGAAATGCCTTTGCCGACGTAGGTGCTGTCGGTGACCAGCTCGACCGAAGTCGGCCGCTTGAGGGCTTCGAGTCCGCGGATAACGGCGGTCATTTCCATGCGGTTGTTCGTCGTCTCGCGTTCGCCGCCGGAGCTTTCCTTCTCTTTGCCGGTGGCCGCGTGGCGCAGAACGAACGCCCAGCCGCCGGGACCGGGATTGCCGCTGCACGCCCCGTCGGCGAACAACTGAACTTCAACCGCGCTCGAAACAGAGGGGGAATTCTTCATATGCGAATCACAATCACTCGCCGCGGAAGAAAAAACAAAGAGATTTCAGAATTTCAAACGAACGATCGCCAATGCCCTTCGTGAACTTCGTGTCCTTCGCGGATTATCTTCCTGGACCGCAATCCGGTGCATCATGTCGCCGAATCCAGCGGGCGGGCCGGCTCGAATCGCTGCTTGGTGAAATCTTCGAGCTCCTCGACCAGCGCCGCGTCGAGCCGAGGCTGGTCTTCCAGAATCCACGGCAACCGGACGGTGAAGGTGCTGCCTTTGCCCAGCGCGCTCTGGACTGAGACGCCGCCGCCCAAAAGCTTGCACAACTCCTTGACGATCGAGAGGCCAAGTCCGCTGCCCGAGTATTCGCGGGTCATGGCGTCGCCGCCGGGCATGGCCGTGCGGCCTTGGCGGAACTTCTCGAAAATCGTCGCCTGATCCTCTTCGGCGATGCCCACGCCCGTATCGATCACATCGAGCGCCAGAAAACCCGCGTCGTCGCGGCGGGCCGTCAACGTGATGCGCCCTCCCTCGGGCGTGAACTTGATGGCGTTCGACAGCAAGTTGTTCAACACCTGCTGCACCCGCGCCTGGTCCTGGTGGATCGGCGGCAGATCGGGCTCGATCTGACACTCCAGGTCGATGTTTTTGCGTTCCGTCAGCGGTCGGGCCATGTCGCACTGGGCCGCGATCACGTGCGCAATCGAAAAATCGGAAAGCCGCGTCTCCATCTTGCCGCTCTCGATCTTGGCCAAGTCGAGAATGTCGTTGATCATCTCCAACAGCGTCTTGCCCGACTTCTGAATGTTCAAAACGTAGCGTTTCTGCTTGTCGTCCAGTGCGTCGATCGAGCCGAGCACCTCGCTGAAGCCGAGGATGCTGTTTAGCGGCGTGCGCAGCTCGTGGCTCATCGTGGCCAGAAAATCGCTCTTGAGCATGTTCAGTTCGTAGAGCCGCATGTTGGCCTGGGCCAGCTCGTCGACCTTCGTGTCGAGGTTGGCGTTTGCGCCGCGAAGCTCTTGCTGGGCGTCGGTCAGGTGGCGCAACATGCGGTTGAAGGCCGCGGCCAGCTCTTCAAATTCGTCGCCCGTGTGGATGTCGGCCCGCAGCGCGGCGTTGCCGCGGCTCACCGCGTCGCTCACGTCGCGCAGATGCCGCAGCGGCTTGACGATCACATAGCGAACGATCACGTACAACGCGACCATCGAGAAGAAAACGGTGACAATGGCCATCGCCAGCAGGATCATGCGGTTGACCAACATCGCCGTTTGCGTTTCTTTCGTCGGAAAGGTCACGCGGGCGACGGCCATCAAATCGCCCTCGGCCTGCGCGACGGAATTTCCGGCCACGGGCTGCGAGAAACCCTCTTGCCCCGAAAGCTGGCTGATCGACTGGTGGCAGCCGACGAAGCAAACCGACTTGGCGCGGATCGGTTGATAGAAATAGTATCTGCCTTCGGAAGTCCAGCGATCGTCGAATTCTCCGGTGTCGGCGATCAGGGACGTCGTCGATTTGGTTTTGGGAAATCGCGCGAGCGACTTCTGCTCCCAGGGGTCGGGCGAAACGATGTCGCCATGTTCGGCCGCTCCTGCCGGCAAGGGGCCGGGAAGAATCAGCTTCAGATCGTAGGGCTGCTCGCTGAACGCCTGAGTCAACATTTTGATCATGCCGCCGAACTCGGGGTCCAGGTTTTTCCAGTGCCGCATTTGCAGGTCGAGCAGCGCCAAGGCCCGCCCGGTCGTCCGATTCTGATCGTTGACGATCCGGTCGGTCTGAAAGCTGTAGAGGAAGAAGCTGCCGGTGATGAGCACCAGCAGACACGCCCCGAACAGGAAGCGGCATTTCCGCTCCAGGTTCGTCTCGCCCAGGATGCGTCGGATCGATCGGTACGACATGGCGCAGCCATTCTACGACAACCAAGAACAACCTGCCAGGGGGAATGCTGAACGATGAATGCTGTATGCTGAACGATAGTTTTGGGTAGGGGGCGTGCTTGCACGCACCATCATCATGCCTCGTTTTGCATGGGATTTGTGTGATTCCGCGTGCAAGTGTGCCACCAGCTCTGACGGTGCTTGTTCTGGCAGGTCGGCAGGCTGACGACTCCTTGGGACGTACCGGCT
>CAYMQL010000117.1:0-5401 GCA_964392255.1 uncultured Planctomycetaceae bacterium
GATTTCACGGCAAATCCATATTGGTGCGTGCAAGCACGCACCCTACGCTGTATTTTCGTCAAACTGCCATAATCCGTTACTGCCCCCCGACGCCCGCGTCTACTTGTTTGGCGTCGATGCAACCGGTATATTAAGATGAGCCGGCACGGCAATTGCGGGGCGAGGCCCCGTGATTTCGCACGATCCTCGCCCCCGCTGTTCCGCCATGCTCATCAACCATTCGCTCCGCGTCGAAAACCTCGCGAAAAAATTGCCGCGTTTTTGGGACCTGTCGGCGGCAAAAATCGCAGCGATCGAGAAAAGCTACGATCCGGCCAAGGGGTCGCCGGTTTTCACGGTTCGCGGACAGTACACGGCCCGCGGCTGGACCGAATGGACGCAGGGCTTTCAATACGGATCGGCCATTTTGCAGTTCGACGCCGCGGACGACGCCGCCTTTTTGGAGATCGGCCGGCGGAACACCGTCGAGCGAATGGCCCCGCACGTCGGCCACTTCGGCGTTCACGACCACGGATTCAACAACGTCAGCACCTACGGCAATCTGCTGCGGCTAATGGACGAGGGACGCATCGCCGACGATCCCTGGCAACGCAACTTCTACCAACTGGCCCTGAAGCTCAGCGGCGCGGTCCAGGCCCGGCGTTGGACCCCGCTGCCCGGCGGCGGCGGTTTCATTTACTCGTTCAACGGGCCGCACTCGCTGTTCGTCGACACGATTCGCTCGTTGCGCGCGCTCGGGGCGGCCCATTGGCTTGGGCACGCGTTGCGCGAAGAGAACGACCGCTCCGTTTCTTTGTTGGACCGCATCAAAGCCCACGCACGCAGTACGGCCGCCTGGTCGGTATATTACGGCAAAGGCCGCGACGCCTACGACGTGCGAGGTCGGGTCGCGCACGAGTCGATTTTTAACACGAACGATGGGGCCTACCGCTGCCCCAACTCGCAGCAAGGCTACTCGCCGTTCTCGACCTGGACCCGCGGGTTGGCTTGGGCCATGTGCGGTTTCGCCGAACAATTGGAGTTTATGGACGCGCTGGGCGACGACGAAATCACCTCGCCGATGCGCGAGGCCGCCGAGGCGACGTGCGATTTCTACATCGACCGCGGCACGGCCGCCGACGGAATCCCCTACTGGGACACCGGCGCGCCGGATCTGCACCGCCTGGGCGATTGGCCCTCGCGCCCGGCCGATCCCTTCAACGCCTTCGAGCCGGTCGACAGCTCGGCCGCGGCCATCGCCGCGCAGGGGCTGTTGCGTTTGGGCCGGCACTTGAAGAACGATCGCTACTGGCAGGCGGGCTTGACCGTGCTCGACGCGCTGTTGGACGAACCGTATTTGAGCGTCAACGCAGAACACCAGGGATTGATTCTGCATAGCGTCTATCATCGGCCCAACGGCTGGGACTACGTGCCCGAGGGACAGCGCGTGCCGTGCGGCGAATCGAGCATGTGGGGCGACTACCACGCCCGCGAGGCCGCTTTGTACGTCCAGCGCATCGCTGAAAACAAACCGTATTTAACCTTTTGGGGAAAATCGCCATGATCGTCGCCGACCTGAGCAAAATTGAAGGACGCCGCTATCCGGCCCGCCGCCGCACGCGAAACCTTGTGGGCGGGGCGTCGCCGATTCAGGCCAAAAACTTTGCAATCGGCTATGTCGATCTCGATCCCAACGGCGGGCAGGTTCCCTGGCACAATCAAGAGCAGGAAGAAGTTTATTTCATTCTCGAAGGCGAGGTCGAAATGTGTCTGGGCGAAGAGCGTCAAACGCTCGTAGCCGGCCAGGCCGCGTTCATTCCGCCCGGCGTGTTTCATCAGGCGACCAATCTCGGCGACAAGGCGGCTAAAATGATGTACTGCTACGGCCCGGCCGGCGACGTGGCCCATTGGAAACAAGAGCTTAGCGGCACGCTGCCGAAGGCGGGCGTCGACGCGCCGCCGCTTCCGACCGGCGCTTGCCCGCAATGCACCGAAAAACCAAATTTGTAGAGGAACGACATGACGGTTCACAAGATCGGCATCATTCTGAACGGCGTGACGGGCCGCATGGGCACGAACCAGCACCTGATGCGCTCGATCGTTGCGATTATCAAGCAAGGGGGCGTAAAGGTCGGCGATTCGGAAACGATTCTGCCCGAGCCAATCTTGGTCGGCCGCAACCCGGCGAAGCTCGAGCGGCTGGCGGCCGAGAGCGGCGCCGCCCGCTGGACGACCAATCTCGACGAGGCGCTGGCCGATCCGCACTACACGATCTACTTCGACGCCCAGACGACCGATCGCCGCGCGCCCGCGGTGCGAAAAGCAATCGCCGCCGGCAAACACGTCTACTGCGAAAAGCCCACGGCCACCACGGCCGAAGAAGCTTTAGAGCTGTACCGGCTTGCGAAACAGGCGGGCGTGAAGAACGGCGTGGTTCAGGACAAGCTCTGGCTGCCGGGCATGTTGAAGCTGAAGGCCCTGCGCGAGTCGGGCTTCTTCGGCCGCATCCTTTCGGTCCGCGGCGAGTTCGGCTATTGGGTTTTCGAGGGCGACAAGGTGCCCGCCCAACGCCCCTCGTGGAATTATCGCAAGGAGGACGGCGGCGGCATTATCATCGACATGCTCTGCCATTTCCGATACGTGTTGGATAACCTGTTCGGCGACGTGAAGGCGGTTTCGTGTACGGCCGCGACCGACATTCCTGAGCGATGGGACGAAAACGGCCGGCCTTATGCATGCACGGCCGAGGACTCGGCCTACGCCACCTTCGACATTCAAGGCGGCATTATCGCGCATATCAACGCCAGTTGGTGCGTGCGAGTCCGGCGCGACGATTTGTTCGTGCTCCAGGTGGACGGCACAAAAGGCAGCGCCGTGGCCGGCCTGCGCAAGTGCCGCGTGCAATCCTACGCCGACACGCCGCGCCCGGTGTGGAATCCCGACGTCGACAATCCGCTCGACTTTTACGACGGCTGGCAAGAGGTCGGCCAAGAGCAAGAGTTCGACAACGCCTTCAAGGTCGAATGGGAATTGTTCCTGCGCCACGTGGTCAAAAACGAGCCGTTTCGCTGGACGCTTCTGGAAGGCGCCAAGGGCGTGCAGCTTGCCGAAAAAGGCATCGAGTCGTGGCACGAGCGGCGTTGGATCGATCTGCCAAATTTGGAGGCCTAGATGAAACGGGTTGCACTGGTCACCGGAGGCGCGCGGGGCATCGGGCTAGGCATTTCGCAATGTCTGGCACGCGACGGATTCGATCTGGCCATCTGCGGCTTGCGCGACGAGGCGGCCGCCGCGCCGGCCCTGGACGCCTTGCGAGCCGCCGGCGCCGAGGTGCTTTACACTCAAGCCGATGTCGCCGACGCCGCGGCGCGAAGCCGTCTTGTCGAGGCGGTGCGCGAACGGTTCGGCCGGCTGCACGTACTGGTGAACAACGCCGGCGTGGCCCCGAAAACCCGCGCCGACATTCTGGAAGCCACGGAAGAAAGTTTCGAGCATGTGCTGCGCACCAACCTGCAAGGGCCGTATTTTCTGACGCAGGCCTGCGCCAACTGGATGATCGCCCAGAGAGCCGCCGATCCGGCCTTTTGCGGCTCAATCGTCAACGTCTCGTCGATCTCGGCAACGGTCGCGTCGGTCAATCGCGGCGAGTATTGCATCTCGAAGGCCGGCATCAGCATGGCCACGCTGCTTTGGGCCGCGCGGCTGGGCGAACACAACATTCCCGTCTACGAGGTGCGGCCCGGCGTCATCAAAACCGACATGACCTCCGGCGTCCAGGCCAAATACAACCATCTGCTGGCCGAGGGCCTTGCGATTCAACGCCGCTGGGGAATGCCGGACGACGTGGGCCGCGCGGTGGCCGCCCTGGCTCGCGGCGATTTCCCCTATTCCACCGGCCAGGTCGTCATGGTCGACGGCGGGCTGACCGTCCCGCGCCTGTAGTCGGCATTTCTCGCGACACAGGGAAAAAACCCCGAAACCGCGCCTTGTTTAGCCGGCGAACTTGTTCGCCGCGCGTTTTTCTCCGTTTGACGCAACAGGCGCACCAGACGAAACAAACGCCGCAAAGCATTGCGGCGAAACACCATAGGACACGATTAACCAGGGATTTCCGGCCGTCCGGCAGAGGCGGCCGCCATGTTTTTTGCACCCTCCGTTCCAAACGGTTCATTCCTCAATATCGTTACGAGCCGCACAATTCATGCAATTGGAAGAGTACGGCGAGCCGATACGATCAAGTAAAGGGGGGGGGAATGAAGGCCTTTTTTGCGCGCCGTGCGTTGCTGCTGGGGGCAGGGCTGCTTGTCTTCGGAATCGCCGGACACGTTTGGGCACAATCCCAAACGCCGGTTGGCACTGCGGAACTCGCCGCCCCGGACGATCCGTCCGGCAATGCGATAGCCGCCGATCCGCCGCCCGGCCAGGACTCCGCAGTCGATGCCAGCAAAGTCGACAATCTGCTGAATCTCGACCTGGACGCGCTTTCGAAGGTTCGCGTTTCAAGCGGTTCGCAGCCGACGAATCTAACTTCGCCTTCGAGCCAGATCAGCGGCGGCGCGGCCGAGTCGGGCGAAGCGACCACGATGGCCGACTTGCTCCGCCAGGCCCCAAGCGTCAGCTCGCGCCGGGTTTCGGCCCTCAGCAAAGACCCGCGCATCCGCGGCTACCATTCGAGCCAACTGAACGCCACGGCCAACGGCATGAATCAGTTGAAGGCTCGATTGGACATCGACACGCTGTTCAGCCAGATCGATCCCGGCGTTGTCGAAAACGTCACCATCATCGACGGGCCGTATACGTCGCTCTATGGGCCGGGCTTTGCGTTCATGGTCGCCGATTTGCTGCCGGCACCGCGGTTCGAATCGCCCGAGACGCACTTTTCGACCAATTTCGTCTACGGCAGCAACGCCCAAACGCTGTACTCGCGCGACAACGCGATCACCGGCGGCAAGGACTGGGGCGCCTGCGTCAGCTACGGCCTGCGCGACGGCAACGACTATCGCACTGGCGGGCCGGACGGATACCTGATTCCGTCGCGTTACCAAAAATGGGACGGAATGCTCGCGCTGAGCTTCGACCTGGACCCGTTTTCGCGCGTCGAATTCAATCTGCTGCGCACCGAAATGAACGACGTTGAACTGCCCGGCGTGGTCTACGACGTTCAGAGTTCGCGGAACGACCAATACAGCCTAAGTTACGTGATCCAAGAGGATCGTGCCGGGCCGAAAGACGTTCTGCTGCAAACCTGGTATACGCGGACCGCTTACTACGGCAACGCGCTGCGGCCGTCGAAACAGGACACGATCTACCGCGATTACATCACGATTCCCAGCCTCGAAGATCCGTATGGCGCGCCGGTGAATACGGCAGGAAAGGGATCGCTCGATTCCTTGGGCGTCCGACTACTACGAACCTTCGGCGA
>CAYMQL010000117.1:5411-7209 GCA_964392255.1 uncultured Planctomycetaceae bacterium
CGACGCCGACTCGGTGCAATGCACGCTGGGCGCCGACTGGCGGCGCTATCGCCAATGGTACGACGAGCGAAACTACAACGCCGAGGGCGTCGTCACCTATTTTGGCGACGTCTTCGGCGTGCCCCATTCGCAGATGGACGATTGCGGAGCGCTGATCGACCTCTCCGTGCCGATTTCCGACGATGTTACCGTAAACGTCGGCGGGCGCGTGGATCAGTGTACGCCCTCGATGGACGCCGCCGACCCGGTCGTCACCGAGTTCACCGATCCCGCCGAGTGGTATTACTATCCGGGGTTCTATCAGAAATCGAACACCCTTGGCATGGCGTACCTCACCGGCAAGCGGCAACTGACCGAGGCCACCAACTTGAAGGCCGGCGTAGCCTTTGCCATGCGAAACGCCGACCTCACCGAACTTTACAACGACGAGCCGTACGTCCCGTTCGCGCGATTCGGCAACACCTACATCGACGGCATGTCGAATCTCCGGCCCGAAAAAAATCTGCAACTCGACCTGGGCCTCGGCTATGAAACCAAAAAACTCTCCTACGGAGTTCGGGGCTTCTATTCAAAGATCCGCGACTATATCATGCCCGTGCCGGAATGTATCGACCCCACCGCGCCGGACTACATCGCCGCTCCCAAAGTGCTGGGGCGGAATTTCCAATATTTTCCGGCCGACTGGCGCACCGACCTCGGCACCCCGAACGAAAACGCCGACACTTGCCAAGCCGGATATCAATACGTGAATCTCGACGACGTGTCGCTGTTGGGCGGCGAGTTGTTCGGCGAGATTCAAGTCGCCGAACGCATCTCGCTGTTCGGCAATATGTCCTACGTCTACGGCGTCAACAACGCTCCGGTCCAGTTCATTACGCCGGATTCGTACTCCTCGCCCGATGGAACCCTCGTCTATCTCGGCGGCTCGGACGGGCTGCCCGGCATTTATCCGCTTTCGGGCAATGTGGGCGTCAAGTATTTCGAGCCGACCGAAGACCGCTGGTGCGTCGAGTTCTCGGCCCGGATGGTGCGGAAGCAAGATCACGTGGCCCGAACGCTTTCCGAGATTGCCGCGCCCGGCTATACGACGTTCGCCCTGCGCAGCTACTATCGCGTGCGCAGAAATATCCGCTTCAGCATGGATATTGAAAACCTGTTTAATCGCGCCTACATCGAACCGGGCTCGCTGGCGATTATCGGCCGCGACGGCCTGCCGACGTTTGTCCAGGAACCCGGCATTTCGGTTTTGATGGGCGTAGAGGCCCGGTTCTAGCTTCACGCGAATGCAGACGACTCGACATCATGGCCCAGGCGATAAATAATCCCGATTTGCCGTCGCCCAACAGTCGCCGGCTGTTGCCGCGCGTTGGGCCGATCGCCGGGATTCTCGCCGTACTGACTGCGCTGGGCGCGCTTTCATTCGGCTTGCAAACAGCGCGAGGTCAATCGCCCGACGACGCCGAGCGACAGCCTGAGTATAACGTCAAGCTGGCGTACTTATGCAATTTCGGCCGCTACTTCGAATGGCCCGGCCAAGAGAATCCGCAAGCGGACGAAGTTCGAACTCTTGGCATTCTGGGCCCAGACCCTTTCGGCGAGGCGCTCGAAAAAATCGTCGCGTCCAAACGAAAAATCCAGGGCCGCACGATCGTCGCACGCCGGTTCGCTGCGCTCGACGACTACCGCCCCTGCAACATTTTGTTTGTGGCGGCGAGCGTTCCGCCCGAGCAGCAAAAAGCCGCCATCCGCGCCCTGCACGGCAAGCCGGTGCTGCTGGTCGGCGAAACCGAGGGGTTCG
>CAYMQL010000118.1:0-7197 GCA_964392255.1 uncultured Planctomycetaceae bacterium
TCGAACGCCTCGGGCAGCGTGTCGGGCTGAATGACGAGGCTGTGGTAGCGGGTGGCAGTGAACGGATTCGGCAGGTCTGCGTAAAGATCGCGGTTGTCGTGGTGAATCTGGTCGGTTTTGCCGTGCATCAGCCGATCGGCGCGGACGATATTGGCCCCGAAGGCTTGGCCGATTGACTGATGGCCCAGGCACACGCCCAACAGCGGAATCTCGCCGGCGAATCGCTGGATGCACGCCACCGAGACGCCGGCCTCATCGGGCGTACATGGGCCGGGCGAGACGATCAGGTGCGACGGCCGCCGGGCCGCAATCTCGTCCAATGTGATTTTATCGTTGCGATGCACCTCCAATTCCGCCGACGGATCGATCTCGCCGATCCGCTGAACGAGGTTGTAGGTGAACGAGTCGTAATTGTCGATCAACAAGATCATGGCATCCTCCGGCAGCGAGCAGACGTTACTAGTTTGACTATCAGTTTACCGAACGGGCGGAAATGTCGCCAGCCGGCCGGGTGGATGGCCGTCGGCGACGTTTTGCGATAGACTGGAAGGGGCCCCGCACGTTCCGAACGCCCCCTGGCGTTTTCCCGCCGTCGACAGGGTAAACCGTGGTTGTCAGCGAATCGTCCGCCCGCCGATACGCCCTCGATCCCGATGTCCGGTTGATGCTCGCGGTGCGCGACGGCAGTGCGACGGCGTTCGAGGAACTGGTCTCGCGCTATCAAAGTCGGCTGATGACGATTCTGCGTCATCTGGTCGGAAGCCACGAACAGGCCGAAGACCTGACGCAAGAGGTGTTTTTGCGGGTGTACCGCGCGCGGGAGAGCTATCAGCCCGGGGCGAAGTTTGCCACCTGGCTTTACACGATTGCCAACCGCGCGGCGGCCAATGCCCTGCGAAGCCGTTCCCGACGGCCAGAAATAACATTGCAGCCCCGCGACAGCGGCCCGCTGGGGGCCCGCCCGTTGGAAGCGATGCTGCAAGCCAGCAGCGGACAGATGCCCGCCCGGCAGCTCGACAAGGCCGAGATGCGCGAAATCGTGCGGATGGCGATGGAGTCGCTGGCCGACCGGCAGAGGATGGCCGTTCTGCTGAGCAAGTTCGAGGGCATGAGCTACTCCGACATTGCCGCCGTGATGGATTTGTCGCCCCAAGCGGTCAAGTCGCTGCTGTGCCGGGCAAGGGAGAATCTGCGCGAGGTGCTGCAACCGTATGTCGACGACGGCGAACGCCCCTCGATGGAGGCTCAGGACGATCATGACTGACGAATCATCCCAGAAGGGAATGCCGCTGGACGAACAACTCGTCGCCTACTTGGACGGCGAGTTGGACGCCGCCGAGCGTCGGCGGATCGAGCAACTGCTAATCTCCGACTCTGCGGTGCGGCGGCGGTTGCAGGCGTGGGAGCGAACCTGGCGTCTGCTGGACGATCTTGACGCGGCGCCGGTCGGCGGCCAATTTACGCAAAGCACCTTGGAAATGGTGGCCGTCGCCGCCCAGCAAGACATCGAGCAAGAAGCGGCCCAAGCCGGGCGGCGCAAAAAGCGGCGCCGCTGGACCATCGGCGCAACGCTGCTTGCGGCCGCAGCCGCCGGTTTTTGTGTTTTGGCCCTGGTTTTGCCCAATCCCAACGAGAAATTGCTCCACGATTTGCCGGTGCTCGAAAATCTCGATCCGTACCGCCAGGTCGGCGATGTGGCGTTTCTTCAGATGTTGCACGCCGAGAACCTTTTTCCGCAAGAGGACGACGAAGAGGACCGCGCCGCCGCGCCCGCTGGATCACCGGTCGAATCATCGGACGAATCGCCGGACGAACGCCGCCGCCGTGTTGAAACCATGCGGCCGGGCGAAAAGGACCGTCTCGCGCGGCTTCAGGAACGATTCGCCTCGTTGGAACCCGACGAACAACAGCGACTCTATGCGCTCGACGAAGCGATTCGCCAGTCGGACGACGCCCGCGAACTGCGGAACGTTATGCGCCGCTACGACGAGTGGGCCAACGCGCTGCCCTTGTCGACCCGGATGGAGCTGGCCGAACTCGCGCCGGACGAACGTCTTCGGGCGGTGCGGCAGAGGCTCGAACAACAATCGCGCCAAGGCGCCCGGCGGCTCGGCCGCCAAGATCTTCAAGCGATGCGCCAATGGATGGATAAGTATATCGTCCGGCACAAGGCGCAACTGCTCGAGGGCGTGCCCGAATCGCGACGGCGCACATTCGACGCGCTCAATCCTTCGGTCCAGAATCGAATTTTTCTGATGCTTCTTTCGGGCCGGCGCGGACCGGGGCCCGGGCCAAACCGGCCGCTGCCAAAACCGAGCGACGAAGAACTGGCCGAGCTGCTTGCGGCCCTGACCGCAGAGCGGCGTCAAGAGATCGAGGCCTTGAAACCGGACAAACAATGGCAGCGCGTAACGGCGTGGATGCACCAAGCGCTGCGCCAACGCGGGGATCGCGAGCCGCTGCCGCCGCCCGACGATCGGCAACTGGCCGACTTCTTCGAACGCCTGCCCGACACCGAACGCGAACGATTATTGTCGATGCCCGGCGAGGAGATGCAGCGAGAATTGCATCGGGCGTTTTTGATGCACGGGCGGACGCCGGAGGGTCTCGCGCCGCGTCCGGACGGCGAGCCGCCGCCGCCGGAAATGGACTTCGGTCCCGGGCGAGGGCCGGGGCCCGGCGCTCCGCCGCAACGCTAACGCTGCGGCAACGCGGCCCCCAACAACGCGGGCCAACATCATTAAGGTGCGTGCAAGCACGGACCCTACTAAAACTAAAACTCATTAAGGTGCGTGCAAGCACGCACCCTACTAAAACTCATTAAGGTGCGTGCAAGCACGCACCCTATATAAAACTTGCATTTCTTGCGCCGGGCGGCCATAATCAACATCGTTCTGGAATGCCGACTGATGCCATTCTGGGGAGGGGGTCTTATGAATTTGCCGCGGCGACGTTTTTTATTTGGCGTGATTGCAGCGACGGCGCTCTTCGCTGCTGCAATTCCGCAGGTTCTCGCACAAGATAAACCCGCGACAGCCGTCAACGCTGCGCCGACCATGAACGCGGCAGGCCCGGCCGCGGCAGGCGCGATGGGCGGCAGGCCTGGCATGATGCCCGGCGGACCGGGAATGCCGCAGCCCGGTCAACCCGGTCAGCCTGGCGCTCAACCGGCAGCTCCCGGCCAGCAGCCGGGCAAACCGGGCGAACCCGCCAAGCCCGAAGGCCCGAAACCTTTGCAGCGGCCCACCACGCCCGACACGCCGCCGAACCCCGACGAGCTGAAAAACGCCAAGCTCGATCCGAACGGCAAGATTCGCTTGAGTTTTCACGGCCAGCCGTGGCCGGCGCTGTTGAAGTGGCTGGCCGATACGTCGGGCATGAGCCTCGATTGGCAAACGCTGCCGAGCGACTACGAAAATCTTTCGACCCAGGGCAGCTACACGATCCGCGAAGTGCGCGACATGATTAACCGCGATCTGTTGCTGCGCGGATTTACGATGCTCGAAAACGGCGAGCGGCTGACGGTCGTCGAGATCAAAAACATCGACCGAAGCCTTGTGCCGCGCGTGCTGCCCGAGGATTTGGAAAAGCACGACCCGCACGAATACGTCAAGACTTCGTTCACGCTCGACTCGCTGCTGGCCGAAACGGCCGCCAAGGAACTGGGGTCGATGATCAGTTCGACCGGCAAACTCGCCGCGATGGCCGACACGAACCGCATCGAGGCGATCGGCACCGTGGCCGAGCTGCGCGACATTTACGAACTGCTGAAGCGCGAGCAAGCGGCCGACAAGCAACAGCGGCTGATCCGGACGTTTTCGCTCGAATACGCCCGGGCCGGCGACGTACAGGAAACGCTGGAGACCCTGCTGGGCATCGATGCGAAGCCTGCGGCGGCGAAGGCGGGGCAACCCGGCCGGCCGGGAATGCCGAACATGCCGAACATGCCGGGCCAGCCCGGCGGCCAGCCCGGTCAACCGGGACAGCCTGGGCAACCTGGTGCGGCGGCCAAGCCTTCGGCCGAAGCGCTGGCCCGGCTCCGCTCGCCGGTCAGCGTTTGGGCCGACCAGCGTCGCAACAGCGTTGTCGTGGCCGCCCGGCCCGACAAAATGGCCATCGTCGAAGAGATCATCCGCGCGGTCGATGTGCCGGTCAATCGCGAAAACACCTTGGCCGCCAACATGAACCGGATGAAATCCTATCGGCTGACGGGCGTCGATCCCGAGCCGATCATTAAAACGCTGCAAGAGGTGGGCGACCTGAGCCCGACCACGCGGCTCGAGGTCGATAAAAAGAACAACACGATCATCGCCTACGCCCCGTTGGCCGACCATGTGGTCATCCAAAGCGTCGTGCAAAAGCTCAGCGGCAGCGAGAGGGCCTTCAAGGTGATCTCGCTCCACCGGCTGCAAGCCGACAGCGTCGCCGGCAGCATCCTGTTTATGATGGGCATCGACCCCAAGAAAAAGAAGGAACAGCGCAGTCCGTTTTTCTGGGGCGGCCCGCAACAGAGCCAGCCCGCCGAGAAAGTCAACGAGTTTCGCGTCGACGCCGACATCGAGAACAACCGCCTCCTGCTGTATGCCAACGACATCGAGCTGGCCGAAGTGAACAACCTGCTGGTGCAGCTTGGCGAGATTCGCCCCCGGGGCGTGGGCGACACTCAGCGAACGATTGACGCCGGCGACGGCGAGGAGGCCCAAAAACTACTAGAGCGCATCCGCCGCGAGTGGCCGATGCGGTCGGCCAATCCGCTTGCGCCGCAGACCTCGGGCCAAGAGAAAACCGAGCCGGCCCCGTCGCCGGCGCAGCCCGGGTCGAAAACAACGGCCGTCGAGCCGCGCGAAACCGTCGTTCAGTGGGCCCAGCTTCGCCGCGAAAGCAACGTCGCCTCCGAACCCGAGCCGGCCGCCCCGAAATCCCCGCCCGCCGCCGAAACCGCCAAGGCGCCGCCGGTCAACGTGACGATCGCCCCGGACGGCAAGCTGATTGTCACCTCCGACGATCTCGAGGCGCTCGATCTGTTCGAGGAACTTGCGGCCCAACTGAACTCGTCGCGCAAAGACTACACGGTTTTTCCCTTGCGCCGGGCCAATGTTTATACAGTTGTGGACAACCTAGAAAGTTTCTTCAAGAGCGATACGAAAGAGCGTCGTCTGAGTTGGATCGAACGTTTTTACGGCACCGGCGAAGAACCGGAGGAGCAGCGGCTTTCGAAGCGGCAGAAGCTTTTCTTCATTCCCGATCCCGACAGCAGCACCATCGTGGTCAAAGGCGCGACGCCGACCCAACTCGAAACGATTAAAAACCTAATCGCTCTCTACGATCAACCGCCGCCGGGCGACTCGCAGATGGACCGCAAGACCGAGCCGATCCACCTGCGCTACGCCAAGGCCGAAAACGTCCGCGACACGATCAAGGACGTCTACCGCGACTTGCTCAGCGAAAACGACAAAGCCCTGCAAAACCAGGCCCAAGGCGGCCGATCGAACACGACTCGAATCATCTGGACCGAGGACTACGGCGACGGCGACAAGTCGGATCGCAAGGTGCCGAAGTTCAAGGGTTTGCTCTCCATCGGCATCGACGAAACGTCGAACAGCCTTGTGGTTTCAGCCCCGGCGTTCCTATTCGACCACGTCGCCCGAATGATCAAAGAGCTCGATGACGCGGCTGCCCCGGCCAACACCGTCCGCGTGGTAAAGCTCGGCTCGGGCGTCAGCGCCGAGCGGTTGCAGGAAGTGCTCGATACGCTGCAAGGCGAAAAGGCCACGGTGCGGGACCGTTCGTCCCGCCGCTCGGACGATCGCTCGAGGGACCGGCGGGGCGACAACGACAGGTCGTCAAGAAATCGTTAGGCCGCCGGTATCGGAATCGCTTCTGCTCTCCCGACTGGCGAACGACTCTAGTGCTTTGTCATAGTAAAGATTTAGGGTGCCACTGGCTATGCCAGTGCCCGGTTTCCCGCGGACGGCCAAGCAAAGCACTGGCGTAGCCAGTGGCACCCAATCCTAAAGTAAAAGGTTGACAAAGTATGCTCACACCCGGAGCGACATCTCGGCGTATTTCTGCAAGATCAGCTCCGCCGTGCTGCATCCGCCGGGCAGAAGGTTTTGACGCTCGTGGATGCCTTTGAAGGTCGAGAGGATGTACTCGGCGTCGTCGAGCTCGATGCCGTAGAGGTGGAAGAAGGCGGCGTCGAGCTCGGCCATCCGCTCGGCCCGGTCGGCCTCGTCCCATTTGTGGAGCCGCCCGCCGTATTCGGCCTTGAAACTGCCGTCGGCGAACCCGCAGGCGTCGGCCAGCGGCAGCATGTCCTCGGCCGTGCAGGTCAGTTTCAGCACCCGCTGGCTGATCCACCGCTCCAGCGTCGTCCGCCGGTCCCAAGGACAACGCTTGTCGTAGGCGTCCGGCGGAAGCGTCGGAAACTGTTCGATGAGAAAGAAATTGAGATTTACGTTTCCGATCTTTGATCTTGCAACGTAATCCAATGCAAATGAATTGAGGTTTGCTAGCAAGGCAAGATAGCTTCGCGGTGAAATGGCGTTATCAACAAGCATTAAGGGCGCGGAGTTACCGACTGCTGTTCGCGGTATCATCGCCGCAATCATTGTTCTTCGATTAGTTGGGCTCGTCACATTCTTGAACGCCAGATATGCCGGTAAAGGCGATTGGTCTGCAATTTTCTCGGCATCCATCCACCATCGCGGAACAGCAAGATATTCAGGATTCTGGTGGGCAACTAGGGTTGTTTCATCGGTCTGACCTTGCCTGAGCCAATTTGATTGGTCGACCACTACGCTTGCCGCGCGGTGGTCATAGGCTTGCAGCATCTTCGCCTCGTACAGCGGCAGAAAGACCTGCTTGCCCTTGATCCAGCGATTGCCCTTCAGCTTAAAACCGTCGGCCTTCAGCGCATCGGCTTCGCAGAACAACTCCGCGTCGTTCGTTTGGTCGAACATTCTCTGGAATTGGATGCCCCAGGGGTTGCCGGTGGGGCCTTCGCGGCTCTGGTCGATCAAGACTCGGATGTTACGGTAGATGCTTTTGGTGATTTCGGCGTCGCGGCGGGTGCGGAAGATCGGGCAGGTGCGGGTGTTCGGATTCAACAGTCGGATGTCGGCCGCATTTAACGCAATGTGCCGCTTCGGGTCCTCCAGATCCTCGACCTCGTGGGCGAAAAACACGAAATCGGCC
>CAYMQL010000119.1:0-7172 GCA_964392255.1 uncultured Planctomycetaceae bacterium
GCTCTGCGTGACGACCTTCTCTTCGCCTGCGGCCAGTTCGATGCGCTGACTGATCGGCTCGCCGACCGGATCAGCGCCCTTCCAAGTCGTGACCCGATAGGTCAGATCGAACGAACAGGCCGGGCCGCGATTTTTCAACTGGGTTTGAACGAGGATTTCCGACTTCTTGATGCGCGGCGCGACCTGCACGTGTTCGATCGTCGGGTTGTCGGCCGCAATCAGCGAAACGCTGTCGTAAATGCCGGGCGTCCAGACGGGTTTCTCGCCGTCGGTCCCATACAGCGCCGAGTCGGGCAGCGCCCCGGGATGAGCCCCGACGCGGATCAGCAATCGATTTTCGCCGCCCCAGTTGATCGCGTCGGTCGCGTCGAAACGGCCGGGTGTGAAACACGCCAGATTCTCGCCGATCTTCTTGCCGTTGAGCCATGCCGCCGTGCCGAACTGGGCCTTGTTGATCACCAGCAGGGCCGTCTGCCGTTTGGCCGGCGCCGTAAATTTCCGTTCGTACCAGAAGTAGTTGCGTTTTTGCTTCGTTCGGCCCAGCCCCTCGTTCGGCTCCGTCTTCGGCAGCACGCCGATGTTTTTCATCGTGTAGATAAACTCGTGGGTCTCGTAGTGATCCACGTCGGCAAAAGGCGGTTGGGCCTGGCGAATCAGCCCGGGCACTGCGACCGTGTGGTCGAACGCCGCAGGAATCTCGTCGGGCTCGGCGCCCTCGGCAATGGCCCACGTTCCGTCGAGCGGCACGACCGTTCGTTCAGCGACGGCCGGACGCAGTCCGACGGACCACAACGCAACGATAAGAACCGACATCACAATGCGGCGTAGATTCATGGCAAGACTCCCAATTGGCGCGAGGGGACGGTCTGGAAAAAAACAAGTAAATCAGGCGGAACCGCCCGAACCGTAATCTCGAATCCTCAAAGCTGCCGGATCGTTATGCTACCAGAATAGGCCCTGGAATACCAGTACCGCAAGGATCAGGGATCATGCCCCGCCGGGAAACGAATCCACACGCACCCCTAAGGCGCGTTGCACGCTAAGGGAGCCCGAGGCTGTGGCGATAGGCGGCGCGTTGGCCCTCGCGACCGAGCCGATCGGTGATTTTTTGCCATGCTTCGACGGCTTGCAGCAGGGCGTCCAACGGGGCCTTTTCGCCGCGGACCGCGATGTGAACCGCCTCGTCGAGCGCGGTGAGATATTCCGCCCGGCCCGGCAGCCGCAAACCGTCGAGCCACTGCTCGCGGCCCAGCGCCGCGGCCGCGGCCTCGCCATATTGCAACGCCGCGGCGGCGGAGACCGGCTTTTCGACCCACGCGCTGGGCGATTTTAGGTGCGACTGGCGGAACAGCGTCGCGGCCGGACTGGCCGCGCTGATTTGCGGGCTCATCGCGTCGTCCGAAAGCCACAGCAGCAGTTGGAATGCTGCGTCGCGATGGGCCGACTTCGCGCCGACCGCGCCGACGCGCCCGGCGACCGGCAGCAGCGGCACTTGCGTAGATTCGTCGTCCGCGCGGCGGTCCCATGCGTATCCGCTGAGATTGTAGACGCGCCGCGAGCCCGGCAACTCGACAAAACCGACGCGAATGTCATTCTCTTGCCTTGCCTCTCCGCTCTCCTCTCTGCCCTCTCCCATTGCTCCTCTTCCCTTTTCACTTGCCGTAGGCCAACTCAGAGCCATACCGCACTCGCCCTTCCAGAACGCGGCGCGGGCTGCAGCCGGATCGTAGGCGAACGGATCGGCCGGTCCGAGCTTCGCGGCGGCTACCAGTTCTTCCAACGCTTGCACGAAAGGCGGCCCGGCCACGAGCGGCTCCATCGTCTCGACGTTGAAGAGCGTCGAGAAGTTTTCGCGGTGTTTTGCGTACGGTGCTGCCCGGGCGAGAAGTGTGAGGCCTGCCCAGCCGGGCGCGAGCGGCTCGATCGTACCACACCACGCCCTCACCCCCTGCCCCTCGCCCAAAGGGAGAGGGGAGTTGGATGCCAGCAGCTTGGCGAGTTGCTGATACTCGTTCCAATCGCGCGGCGGGCGGCGGTTCAGCTTCTCCAGCAGGTCGGCGCGATAGTAACAGCAAAGCACCGGCGAGCCGAACGGCACGGCCATGATTTCCGTGCCCCAGGCCGCCTCGCGCAGACGCAGCAACTCGAAGATGCCGCCCCATTGCGCGCCGCGCAGAATCGTCTTCGGCACGGGCGTCACCAGCCCGCGCTCGGCCAGAACGCCCAACAAATGCGAGGGGCATATCACCGCGTCGGCCGGAAGCGACTCGGCCTCGTTCAATTCCTTTTCCGTGATCTCTTGAACTTGCAGTTCCGCGCCCGTCTGAGCGTTCCATTCGCCTTGGACTCGGCCGACCGCCGCGGCCAGCGCCGGATCGTCGACCACGGCCAGCCGCAGCTTCAGGCCCGCCAAAGGACGTTCGGCGGCTTGTTCTTCGGCGCTAGGTTTTGGCTTTGTGCAGCCCGGCAGCAGAAGGCAGCATATCAGAATGAGCAAGAATCGGAGTTGACGGGCGTGGGACAAACGCATGGCGTTGTTCTCGATCGAAGACGGCGTTGATTTGGGATTTATGAGCCGCTGTCGTGGATGCGCAATCCGTTTAGCAGCCGCCGGAACGGCGGCTCACGGCCGGAACGGGGCCGACGTGTCGTCGGCCGCTAAACGACGGCAATTATACGATTCCGGGTACTCATAGGTTAGCGCAAACCGGGCCGTGCGGTCAAGAGAGCAGTTGCCGGGGCCCCGTCGGCGGCGTTACAATCAAAAGGACTGGAAACTTCACTCGGCACCAGGAATTTTCGATCATGACAGCTTACCTTGGCATCGACATCGGCACTTCCGGCACAAAAACCCTGGCAATCAACGCAAAAGGCGCGGTCCTCGCCTCGGCCACGGAGACCTACCCCTGCTCGTTCCCAAAACCGCTCTGGAGCGAACAAAATCCGGAAGACTGGTGGCAAGCCACGATCCGATCGGTTCGCAAGGCAATGGCCCAGGCCCGGCTCAAGCCGGCCGACGTGAAGGCGATCGGCCTTTCGGGCCAGATGCACGGCTCGGTGTTTCTCGACCGGAACAATCGCGTTATTCGTCCGGCGATCCTTTGGAACGATCAGCGGACCGCGGCCGAGTGCGTCGAAATCGAACGTCGCGCGGGCGGCCGAAAAAACCTGATCAAGTTGGCCGCCAATCCCGCCATGACCGGCTTCACCGCGCCGAAAATTCTCTGGCTGCGGAATCACGAGCCGCGGCATTTCGAAAAAACTCGCAAAGTCTTGTTGCCGAAGGATGAAATCCGCCGCCGACTAACCGGCGAATATGCTACCGACGTGAGCGACGCCAGCGGCACGCTGCTGTTGGACGTGGCTCGGCGAACGTGGTCGAAAAAACTGCTCGCGGCCCTGGACATCGACGCCGACCTGCTGCCCCGATGTTACGAATCGGAGGACGTGACCGGCCGGCTTACGCCCGAGGCGGCCAAGCTGCTCGGGCTGACCACTGATTGCATCGTCGTCGGAGGCGCGGGCGACTGCGCGGCCGGGGCCGTGGGCAACGGCATCGTCGCCGGCGGCGTCCTCTCCACTTCGATCGGCACCTCCGGCGTCGTTTTCGTCCATTCCGACCAGATGAAGATCGATCCCCTGGGCCGCGTCCACACCTTCTGCCACGCCGTGCGCGGCAAGTGGCACATGATGGGCGTGAATCTCTCGGCCGGCGGCTCGCTCCAGTGGTTCCGCAACGAATTGTGCAAGACCGACGCGGCCGCGGCCGATCGGTCGAAACGCTCGATCTACGATCTGCTGACAGCCGAGGCCCAAAACGTGCCGGCCGGCAGCGAAGGATTGTTCTTCCTGCCGTATCTTTCCGGCGAGCGCACGCCGCACGCCGACGCCGACGCTCGGGGCTGCTTCGTCGGCCTGACCAGCGCCCACACGCGCGGCCACATGGTCCGCGCGATCCTCGAAGGCGTGACCTACGCCATGCGCGACAGCCTGGAAATCTTTCGGACGCTGGACGTGCCGATCCGGCAGATTCGGGCGTCCGGCGGCGGCGCGCGCAGCCCGTTGTGGCGGCAAATCCAAGCCGACGTGTTCGGCCGGAGCGTCGTAACGATCAACAGCGACGAAGGCGCGGCCTATGGCGCCGCGCTGTTGGCCGCAGTCGGCGCGGGGGCCTATCGGAAGATCGAAGAGGCCTGCGCCGCGGCGGTCCGCGTGGTTCAGGAAACTCCGGTCCAGCGGCCCGCAAAAAAACACTACGACCGCGCGTTCCCGCTCTATCAAAAGCTTTACCAATCGCTGAAAGGCGATTTTAAGAGCATCGCCGCGTTGTAAGAGGGGATCAAATATTTCAGATGTGAGAATCCGACGCTGACTGCTGACCGCTGAAAGCTAATAACCGCCATGCCGCCTTCGTCCCGCCGTCAGGCCGCCGTCGAGATCGCTTTGATCTTCGCCGTGTTTTGTCTGCACGGCGCATGGCCCGCGCCCGATGTGAACGAGCCGTATTACATCGGCAAAGCGATCCACTGTTGGAATCCAGACTGGCTTCGCGGCGATTTCTTCATGGAGTCGGCCGACACCCATAAGGTTTTCAACTACGGCCTGGGCTGGCTTTCGCTGTGGCTTTCGCCGGTTGCGACGATCTGGACGTTGCGAATCTTCATCTGGCTGGTGCTGGCCTGGGCATGGCGGCGGCTGAGCGTTGCGGTCGTGCCGCGCCGGTGGTGCGCGGTGCTTACAGCCGCGTTGATGGTCGGCCTGATGGAGCGATTCCACATGGCGGGCGAATGGATCGTCGGCGGCGCCGAGGCAAAGGGAATCGCCTATGCCCTGGTGTTTCTCGGGCTGGAATCACTGGTCCGCAACCGCTGGAACCGCTGTTTGCTATGGCTGGGGGCCGCGGCGGCGTTTCACGTGTTGGCGGGCGGATGGGCCGCCGTGGCCGTGGGCATCGCCTGGCTGGCCCCGGGACGCGACCGCCCGCCGATTCGCCATCTCTGGCCGGGAATTTTCGGCGGATTGCTGCTGGCGCTGCCGGGCCTGATCCCCTCGCTCCTGCTTGATCGAGGAGTCGATGCGCAGACGGCCTCGCTGGCCCATGAAATCCATGTCTTCGAGCGATTGCCGCATCACCTGACGCTCGTGGGAATGCCGCCCCATCTCGTTCTGCGCATGGCGCTGCTTTGGATGTTCTGGATTCTGTTCGGCCAATGGGGCCGTCGCGCCGCGGCGACCGGCGAATATCGAGAATCGCTAATGCCGCTTCGGCGATTGCGGGCGTTCGTGGCCGGAGCTGTATTTATTGCCTTGGTCGGCGCGGCGTTGCAACCGGTGGCGTTCGTCGATCGCACACTGGCCGCCAATCTGCTCCGCTTCTACTGGTTTCGACTGGTCGACGTGGCGTTGCCGCTCGGCTTGGCTCTGGAAAGCGTCATGTGGATCGACTGGACCTGGTCGAAGCGGCCCGCGCTGAGCCGCGCCTGTCTGGCGTTGGCCCTGTTGGCGGCGGCGTTCGATACGGGCGATCATGCGATGGAATTAGCCGCCCGTCCGTTTCCACGGGCCCATTATGCCATCAATCCCATGGCGTCGCAGGGACAACAGGAGATGGATTTTGAGGATTGGCGAGCGGCTTGCCTGTGGGCGGCGAACTCGGGGAAGATTCCACCCGACGCGCGGTTTCTGACGCCGCGGCTGACGCATACGTTCCTGTGGTATTCCGGCCATAGCGAGGTGGCCAGTTGGAAGAACGTGCCGCAAGACGCAAAAAAAATCGTCGAGTGGCGCAACCGCATCCACGACATGCACGCCACCGGCAAGGAGTTTCCCGAGCCCTTCTGGCGCCGATCGCTGGCCGAATTGAGTCCGGCTCGGCTGTGCGAGTTGGGGGCAAAGTACGGGGCCGATTATGCGATTGTCGGCGCGTGGGGGCCGCCGTTGGATTTGCCCGAGGTCTATCGAAACCGCTCGTATGTCATCTATCGCCTTGAATCCGCACCGAGCAGCCGCCATGAATGACGATTTACCGCGATGGCTGGCTGCGCGACTGGCCGAACCGTTGCCGGGCCCAATGGTCGGCTCGCGATTCGAACCCGGCCCGCGACCGTGGCGCCATTACGACGCGCCGCCGGCCGACGCGCGACCGGCCTCGGTTTTGGTGCTGCTCTATCCGCACGACGACCAATGGCATCTGCCGCTGACCTTGCGGCCGGAGCATCTCTCGTCGCACGCTGGACAGATCAGTCTGCCGGGCGGGGCGGTCGAGTCGGGCGAAACCTCCGCCGAGGCCGCAGTCCGAGAATTCCACGAAGAACTCGGCGACGACGGCCAACCGCTCGAGATGCTCGGGCGGCTATCGCCGCTGTTCGTCCAGGCGAGTCATTTTCTGGTCGCGCCGTGGGTGGGCTGGGTGCGGCGCCGGCCGCAGCTTGCGGCCAATCCGGCGGAAGTGGCCGAAGTGCTCGAAGTGCCGCTTACGCATCTGTGCGATCCATGCAACTTCGGCGGCCACGCCCGAACGCATCGCGGCAAGTCTTTTACCGCGCCGCACTTCGTTTTCGAGTCGCACCGCATCTGGGGCGCAACGTGCATGATTCTCGGCGAGTTGGTGACCCTGCTGGCCGAGCGAGGCGACGGGGCCGCCGCTTCGGGTCAATCGAGATGATACACTTCGGCCATAGTGCGCCACGGGCCGTTGGCCCCCTCGCCCGACAACGGAATCAGACAAGGCACGCACTCGCTCCACCAACGCTGCGTGTTGGGATCGGCAGCCATGCGGGCCATGTCGGCCTCGAAATCGTCGCCGACGTATTCAAAGTAGCTGAACAAGTACCACCGGCCGTTCAATTGCGTTTCGTAGATCGAGTAGTTGCGCAGATTGCACTGCTTGATCATGGCGTTGATTTCAGGCCACGGGTTGGCGTGCAATTGGCGGTAATGCTCCCGCTTTTCGGGCCGCAGCTCGACGACCGAACCGAAGCGTTTGACGGATTGTTCCATGGTATGAACTCCGCTCCATCGGCATCTGCCGAAATAAATAAGGTGTCGGCGGCCACGGCTCGGAACCTGTCGGTTCCCGGCGATTGATCCACGACAGGGACGATCGGACGCCCTCTAGGTCACAGTTAAGATTTAGGGTGCCACTGGCTATGCCAGTGCCCGATTTCCAGCGA
>CAYMQL010000120.1:0-7072 GCA_964392255.1 uncultured Planctomycetaceae bacterium
GCCGCGGCGTTTTCGCCCGCTTGAGTTGCGGCCCGGTCGGAAAACACGTAAGCCGGCCCCTCGAACTCGCTGCGGCGGTCGCCTCGCCACGGTGCCGCGTCGAAATACGCCTCCGGCGTCGGCACCGGAACAATCCGGATCGGCGCCGTCACGCCCGCCGCGCCCAACGCCTTCGCTGTAAACGGTCCGCCCGCCAAAATCAGCGAGCAACGGTTCGCCGCCGCCACCCAATCGTTCTGCGGATTGCCGTCGAACGCCTCGTTCGGAATGTCCGGAAACTCCCAGGCCGGCGCCGCCACGTTCAATATGCCGGGCTGCAAGTGCGCGTCCTGGAACGGACGAAAACTAACGTGGACCGGCACAAGACGCTCGCCCCGCGCAGAGCGAACCAGCCCCGGCAACTGCGCTGCCGGATGCCGAACCTCGGTCACTTGGCCCAATCGCTCGAGCAAAGGCGCATACAGCCGGGCCACAAAATCGTACGAATAGCCGGCCGTCCCCAGGCGCACGCCTTGCGTCGCACCGCTGTTATACGACGACAACAAGACCGCCCAAGCGGGCGAGGCGGCATGAGCTTCTTCGTCAAATAGTCGAAGGTGTGTTACGCTCAATCGCTCCCCTCCCCTCTACAACTCAGAACATCGCCCCATGATGCGACGATTTATGCAAAATGCGTTGTTTAGGAAAACAAGGCGGTCGTTTTCGCGCCGTCTAGACGAGTAAACAGTCTCCGCCCGGCGGCGAGTCGCCTGTCTTATCGGCAGGGTAACTGAGGAATCTGTAGCGGTTACGGGATATTTTCCGCCGCCGCTCGCCCCTATAAAAGATGGGGCCGGCCGCCCGCGCCCGAGATGCACTGCTCCGAACGCCTACTTCCCTTCGCCGACGACAATCTCTGCCCACCCGAAACCGAACCGGCCGTCGCTCTGGGCGTCGAGCTTTACGTAGAACCGGCCGGGACGTTCGGGCAATCGAAAACGGAATGTCGTTTTGCCGTCCGCGCCGACCGCCAGCCTCGGATTCCAGTAAGGCGCATCGGGCGACCCGGTTTGCACCGCGTCGGGCTCAGCCGAGCGTTCGGCGTTCTTCGGTGCGTCTTTCAGCGGCAGCGGATCGAGAGCCGCATCGCCGGGCCGTGCAGCCGGCGCGCTATAAGATACAAACGACACGGCCGTGTCCAGGCCCGTCGCCAATCGGCTCGGGTCCATCAAAACGGCCCCGACGATCAGGCAACACGTCGTGGCTCCCAACGCGGCGACCCAAAGGCGAATGCCCGAGACAATTCCCAGAAAACCCAGCATTGCCGCCAGAAGCACCAACCCCAACCCGCCGAAAAAGCTGCCCACGGTCAGCGTGTTGAGCGCCCGGGTGCGGCCGGCCTGATAATCGGCCAACACTTTCTCGTAGTCGGCGCGAATCCGAGGCAAATTGTCGGAAACGGCAGGCGGCTGGTCGCCGGGCGGCTGCGGTTTCTGCGTGCCCAGCCAAAGATCCAACGCCGTCGCGGCCGATGCGTCGCTCTTGCCCGATGCCGAAAGCAACAGTTCTGCGTTTTCGGTATTAGTCGGCGTCATGACCCCGTATGCGAGCAGAGAAGGGTCGAGCAACGATTCGTCGAAGACGGCCGCGCCCAGCACCGCCGACGCCGGCAGCCCCTTCTGATCGATCACCGAAACGGCGATTGTCGCCTCTTCGCCCGGCGCATACTGCGGTTTGTCCGGCTTCGCGTCGATACGCAAGTCGGACGCCAAGCGGCGATAAACGAACCGCTCGGCGACGGCCGCCGGCGGGCTGCGGCTGTAATCATAGACGGTCAGCCGCAAAACGCCGCCCGCCTCGCCGTTCAACGCAATCGCAACCGGATTGGCGCCGCTGGGCGAAAGTCGCGTGACCAGCGGCTGTTGGCCAACCTGCACGTCGTCGCAACGGGCCGCCACAACCAGCGGCAGCCCCGCCTTGCTCGCACGCACGTTGAACTCCACAGGACCCTGCGCCGCAAACACGCCGGCGCCGGTCGTCAGCAACGCCTTCCGGTCGGCCGATGCCTTGGGCAAGACAGGCTCGTCGCTAACGCCCGACGGACGCGCAATTCGCAGCCGATAGCTTGCGCCGACTCGCGGCGTGAAATGAAAGCTGCCCAACCCGCAAAACGTCGTTCGCACCGAAACGATTTCTTCGCCGCTGCGGCCGTCGCCGTTGTCGGCCGCGATCGCGCCGCCAAGCTCAATCGGTACGCCCTGTGAATTGCGAGCCGTAAAATACACCCGATTTTCCAAACCGGCCGCCAGTCCGCCCCCTTCAGGATAAAACGCGACCTCGATCTTTCCCGAAGCGTTCTCGCCGCCTCCGGCTTCGTCGTCGCGCAACAAACCGTCGCGACGGACGAGAAACGGCGCCCGCTGCTCGCTGAACCGCCGATCCGCACTGCGAACCGCAATCGCATAACGTCCGTCAGACGCGCCGGAAGGAATGGCCAAGCTGCCCGCCGCGACGCCTCGTTCAAACGCCGCGTCGAGCGACGCCTGCGGCAACGCCGTTCCGGCCGGACCGACGATTTCAAACCGTGCCGTCTGCGGCGCATCGGCCGACGGCGCTGCCGGCGCATGCGTCGTCGCTCGAAAAAATACCGTTTCGCCCGGCCGATACCAGGGTTGATTCAGACTCAGTCGTACAGTGTGCAGCGCCGTCGCGACGTGCAGCGGCAACTCGGCTTCCTCTCGGCTTTGGCCGTGGTGCGCCGCCACTCGAAGCGTCACCTGGTCCGGAAGCTTCATGTCGGCCGGAATGTCCACGAGCATCCGACCGCGTTCGTCGACGGGCTCTTTGTAGGCCTTCAGACGTTGGCCGTCCGGGCCGAGAATGGCCGCCTCGATGCTGGCGGCAAGCGGACGCCCGTCAAGCGCCGTGGTGCTGACCAGATATTCCGCCGCCGTGCCGCGCCGCAAACTCGCCGGCCCCGTCACGATCAAGCGGAGGTGCTCGGCCGCAAGGGCGTTCAACTGCTCGCGGTGATAAAAATAGCCGCCGACCGAGATCAACACAAGCAACGCGGCGGCCACGCCCACGGTCCAATGGGCCGTTCGCCCGAACGAGCGAGCCGCGGCAGCGTCCGTGCGAATCGGCACAGGTGCGTGGATGGATTCACTCGGAGTATTCATAACCGTATCCCTTATTATTGTTGTATCCGATGTCGTTTCTAACGGACATCCCCCGCCCGCAGGAAAATAGCGAAACCTGTTAATCCAGGAAAACTTTGTCGCGGGTCTATGGCCCGTCTTGCGGCTCAATACACTCTGAGACAAATGATCGCAGTTTTGCGGCGCAAGCGTTCGTAGATCTAGCAGCCTGTTGAAATAGTGTGCCATTGGCTTTGCCAGTGCAGGGTGATCCAAAATATCACGGCACTGGCAGACCCAGTGGCACACAAACTTTCACAAAAACGACTATTTCAACCGCTGCTTTGCATAACCGTTCTTTACGTAACCGTTCGCGGGTCGCGAATGCGAAGTCATTCTCAGACGCGCAACGATGAATCTGATCCGCTTTTCGACTTGACGAAAGGTTCTTCATTGCGTCGGGAACCAGAGGCAAACCGGCGAGCGTTTTGTCCTTTCGTCGGCGTGTTTGCCCGCTGCAATGTCGCGCGGCGCGAAAATTTGGCAAATTTTTGGCCGGCGAGAAAAATTTTTCTTCGCCCCGAAGCGAGGCGCCGCAAAGCCTTTCCCATGCGCTGCCGCGCGAACGAACGAGCGTCGCGCGCATAGGACGACGCGAGTCCAAATCTCGGTGCAGCGGCGTTGTCGTCGGCGCTCTGCAAGCTGAATGAAGACGGCGGAATAATCGTTTCGCCGTTGCGCGCAGCCGCCCCGCATCATTAGCGCGGTGCGATCTGCAATCAGCCCGCGCAACTTGTCCTCGTGCATCAAGAACGATGCGATTTCTTATCAACCGCGAGGCCCAAACGGCTGCGTTCGCCAACAACGCAGTCGTTTTCTAACTTCTTTTGCGACAATACTTTGCGAACGCATTCAAAACGGTTTGCATGATGATTGTTCGGCACGTCCGCGCACCGGCGTCCAAGCAGCCGAATAGAACTCCTTGCACGCCGTTGCATCAAACGCGCGAGACTCGATCGCGCGCGGCAAAACGTTCTCTCGCGACCGCGCCGCAAACAAACAAGCTTCGCGCGCAGCACTGCCTTGCACGACAAACGGCGAGGGCGATTGCGCGGCGTCCGTCGACGTTGTCGCAAAGTTTTTTGCGTGCAGCGCGTTCGAGTCGCAGTGCCCGCAGACCGCACGTTTTAACCGGCGAGTAAGACGTGCGTGAAGAAATTTTTGCTCTTTAGCGAGAATTGTACTTGCAAAGATTTTGGAAATGATTACGATCATGGTCAGTTGATGCCCCTTCACACGAAAGGATTCAACCGCAAAGATGGAAACGAACGACGGCTTGTTCCGATGCAGCGTGCATCGGTGACAGGATGTCGAAAAGTTCGTTGTCTTGTTTCTGTGGCGAAACGTTCGGCGGCCATCGGCCCCAGCCTGGATGACGACCGAACAATCGCCTGCACGTTTCTTAGGAGGTGCGAGGTGGCCAAGAAGAAAGCTAAGAAAGCGGCGAAGAAGCCAGCTAAGAAGAAGGCAGCCAAGAAGGCCAAGAAGGCCAAGAAGGCCAAGAAGAAGTAGGTTTGCAGGCGGCCTTTTCCGGGGGTGACCCCGCCCGGCCGCCGACTTCCGATCTTCTGAACTGTCACGACGAGAAAGAAGCGCCCGGCACGGCTGACCGGGCGTTTCTATTTTCTTGGCCGGCCGCCCTCCCTAACGAAACTGCCGCAGCTCAGCCAGCGTCGCGGCGACGTCGGCCGGCAGCGCCGCCTCGATCTCCAGCGTTTGCCCCGTCGCCGGATGCACGAATCGCAATCGCCTCGCGTGCAACGCCTGACGCTCTAAAAGAACCGCGTCATCGGCCGGATCGCGGCGAATTTCTCCCCGCGTGATCCGGCTCCGCCCGCCGTACTGACGGTCGCAAAGCACCGGACAGCCGATATGGTGCAGATGCACCCGAAGCTGATGCGTCCGGCCGGTCTTCGGCAGCAGACGCATCGCCGCGAAACCGTCAAACCGCTCGACCACTTCGTAATACGTCAGGGCCGGCCGACTTTCCGGATCGTCGCGCCGAATCGCCATCATCTCGCGCACGCGCGGATGAAAACCGATCGGACAGTCGATATAGTCGCGATCGCGCGCCGGACGCCCGCACACCAACGCAAAATACTCCTTCTCAATCGATCGGGCCGCAAACTGTTTGGCCAGTTTGTTGTGGGCCACATCGGTTCGGGCGACAAGCAGCACCCCGCTCGTGTCGCGATCGAGCCGGTGTACGATGCCCGGCCGCGTCGCACCGCCGGTCTGGCTCAGCTTCGGCCCGTAATGATACTGCAACGCGCTGGCCAGCGTGCCCGACCAATGCCCGCGAGCGGGATGCACCACCATGCCCGCCGGCTTGTTCACCACCACCAGATGCTCGTCCTCGTAAAGGATATCCAGCGGAATATTCTCGGGCCGCGGCGCCTCGCGCGGAATGTCGGGCAGCACGACCGAAACGCGCTGGCCCGCCTTCAGACGATAGGCCGGCTTGCCGCCCCGGCCGTCGACCTGCACGCCGCCTGCCGTAATCGCCCGGCGCAGATGAACCCGGCTGTAATCCAGAAGACGGCTCGCCAAAAAGGCATCCAGCCGATGCCCGGCCTCCGAGGCTTCAACCGTCAATTCAACCGGCGACATGGCATATGCGGATTGCAGATGGCCGACCGAGGCCCTGTCCTAATTCTCTTGCGTATCGGCCGATGGCTTCTGCGCGGCGTCTTGCGGCGCATTCTGGTCGTCAGGCTTCGCCGAGTCTTCCGACGAACCCTGGACCGGAGTTTCGCTCGGAATGTCTTTGGCGTCAAAGCTCGGTGAATTGTCGGGCTCGTCCGAAAAGGCGGGCTTCGGATCGAAACGGGCGAACTCGTCGTAGAACAGTTTCGTCGCCGGCCGTTTCAGATCGGCCAAGCGCCCCGCGGCCGCGGCCGCATAGGCCCCGTTCGGCCATTTTTCGCCGACTTCCTGGTAAAGCTTCTCGGCCGCAGGCAAATCGCCCTTGGCCTCAGTGGCCCGCGCCAAGCCGAACGTAGCCCGCTCCAATAGCGACGGGGTTTGGCACTGTTCGCGAACGGCTTTGTACAGGTCGGCGGCCCGATTCAACTCCTCGCGAGCACTGGCCTTGTTGACGAACAAGCGGGCACAGCCCCCGGCAAGATGCGAATCGCCCAACACCACCGCAGCCGTGTTGCCGACCACGCTGTTGGGATATTTTGCCATCACGTCGGCCAGCGCCGGCAGATCGCCCCGGTCGATGGCCATGTTGAACATGTTCCAGGCCTCGGCGTCGGTTGCGGCCGACTGTCGGGCCCAAAGCTTGTAGCCTGCCACCGCGACCAAAATCGCGACCGCAACGGCCAGCACGATATTTTGGTAGGGCTGGATGTTCCGGCCCGTCTGGACCAGCCACTCGGCCAACTCGTTATGTTGCAATTCGTGCCGTCGCTCGCTTTTCATCGCGTGGGTTCCTCGAAAATTCGATTAGACTGCGCGGTTTACCGCGGAACACCGCAGTATAAGGGCGGCCGCCGAGAGCCGTCAAGGTCGGCCGCCGCAAGGGTTTGTCTCTTTGTCTCGCCATCGGCTCGACTTTGCGCCCAGGCTTTTGCCCCCTTGCAGACCGCGTTTTTCAAAGTATAATTCAGGACCCGGTGCGCTACGGGGGCGTAGCTCAATTGGTTAGAGTACCGGACTGTCGATCCGGTGGTTGCGGGTTCGAGTCCCGTCGTCCTCGCTTGTAGTCGCTGCGGCGACCAGTTCTTCCGGCCATGCCAGTTTTGCGGGTTCGCCCGCCAATTGGCGTTCCAGCGCGAATGGCCGGCGCCGGGCATGCGGCCCGTCGACCGGTAGAATCGTGGCATGTCATCTGCCGGCGAAAAGCAAGTTCTCGCGGTACGAGGCAGGGGTGATCGAAAACTTAAGTATGT
>CAYMQL010000121.1:0-7030 GCA_964392255.1 uncultured Planctomycetaceae bacterium
CGCGCGCCAGACCGAGGTCTCGATCCGCGGCGACGCCTTTTTCATCAACGGCCGGCCGACCTATGAGGGCCGGAGCTGGCAGGGCCGCAAAATCGAAGGGCTTTTGCCCAACGCCCGCATGGTGCAAGCGATTTTCGACGACCTCAATCCCGCGACGCGCCCGCAGTGGGCCTATCCCGATACGGGACAATGGGACCCGGAGCGCAACGTGCGAGAGTTCCTCGCTGCGATGCCCGAGTGGCGCCGCTGCGGCCTGTTGGCCTTCACCGTCAATCTCCAGGGCGGCAGCCCGCGCGGTTTTCTGACCAAGCAGCCCTGGCACAACTCGGCCATAACCGAGACGGGCGAACTTCGGCCCGACTACATGGCCCGGCTGGAGCGCATTTGCGATCGCGCCGACGAACTGGGCATGGTCGTCATTCTCGGCCTGTTCTACTTTGGGCAGGACGAGCGACTGCGCGACGAGGCGGCCGTGTGCCTCGCGTTGGACGCCGCGGTGGATTGGGTTTTAGATCGCGGATATCGCAATGTGCTGATCGAGATCAACAATGAGTGCAATCTGAAGTACGATCACGCCATTTTGCAGCCGGCGCGCGTTCACGAGTTGATCGATCGCGTGAAGCGGCGCACCCGCGACGGCCGGCGGCTTCTGGCGAGCACCAGTTACGGCGGCGGCGCTATTCCCGGCGAAAACGTGGTGCGTGCGGCCGATTTTCTGCTGCTGCACGGCAACGGCGTTTCGAAGCCAGCCCGCATCGCCGAAATGGTCCGCGCCGCCCGCGCTGTGCCCGGCTACCGGCCCATGCCCATCCTGTTCAACGAAGACGACCACTACGATTTTGGCAAGCCCGAGAACAACCTCCGCGCCGCCGTCGGCGAGTACGCCTCGTGGGGCTATTACGACCTGGGCAAAAGCAATTATGCCGACGGCTACCAGGCGCCGCCGGTCCGCTGGAATATCAACACCGACCGCAAGCGTGCGTTCTTCGCAGAAGTTCAGGAAATCACGGCGGAATAGAGCGGCGAAGGGGACAGGCACATTTTTTGACCTTGAAAGGGCAGAAAAATGAGCCAGTCCCCGAGCCGTGAATGATTACGCTCAATCTTCGACCGGCTCGTTTTCCTTCAGCGCCTTGGCCAGAAAGCCCGCCGTGACCGATCCGCCGGACCGGGCGACCATTTCCGGCGTGCCCTTGGCCACGACCTGTCCGCCTTCGTCGGCCGCGCCCGGACCAAGGTCGATGATGTAGTCGGCCGCCCGCATGATCTGCAAATTGTGCTCGACGACGATCAGCGAGTGGCCGACAGCCAGCAGTGCGTCGAAGCAGTCGAGCAGTTGAACCACGTCCGAAAAGTGGAGTCCGGTGGTCGGCTCGTCGAGAATGAACAGGCAGCGGCCGCGTTTGGCGGTGCTCATGTAGCCGGCGAGTTTTAGGCGTTGGGCCTCGCCGCCGGAGAGCGTGTTGGCCGGCTGGCCGAGCCGGACGTAGTCGAGCCCGACGTCGATCAGGCGTTTCAGCCGCGCTTGCACCTTCGGCTGGCCGCGGAAGAACGTGAAGGCCTCGCGAACGGTCATTTCGAGTACGTCGGCGATGTTCCGGCCGCGATAGGCCACGTCGAGGATTTCGTCGCGATAGCGCGTGCCGTTGCACTGCGGGCATCGCATGTAGACGTCGGCCAGAAACTGCATGTCAATCTGGAGATAACCGTCGCCGTGACAGGCGTTGCACCGTCCACCGTCGACGTTGAAGCTGAAATGTCCGGCGTCGTAGCCGCGCGTTCGGGCCTCGACCGTGTCGGCAAACACGTTGCGAATTTCGTCAAAGGCCTTCAAATACGTCACCGGGTTCGATCGCGGCGAGCGGCCGATGGGGCTCTGATCGACCATGATCACGTCGTCGAGCTGGCCGTCGCCGAAAACGTCGTTGTGGGGATACGGCTTGGGAGCGTCTTTGCGCAGGCGGCGGCACAGCGCGGGGTACAGCGTGTCTTGAACCAGCGTGCTTTTGCCCGATCCGCTGACGCCCGTGACCAGACACAACACGCCCAGCGGAAACTCGATCGTCAGGTTTTTCAGGTTGTTGCCTTTGGCGCCGGCCAGCCGAATCCAGCCGTGGTTGGGCGGTCGGCGGCGTCCGTTGGCGCCGAAACCGCGGCGGCCCGCCAGATAATCGCCGGTCAGGCTGTCGGGCGACTGCTCAATTTCGGCAGGCGTGCCCTGAAATACGACCTTGCCGCCGCGCTCACCCGCGCCGGGTCCGATCTCGACGATCTGATCGGCCGCGCGGATGATCGCCTCCTCGTGTTCGACCACGACGACCGTGTTGCCGCGGTCGCAAAGCCGTCGGATCGCGCCGAGAAGCTGATGGATGTCTCGGGGGTGCAGCCCGATCGAAGGCTCATCGAGTACGTAAAGCATGTTGACCAGGCTCGATCCCAAGGCGGAAGTCAGAGCCACGCGCCGGGCTTCGCCGCCGCTGAGCGTTCGCAACATGCGGTCGAGCGTCAGATAGCCGAGCCCCACTGCGTCGAGATACGACAGCCGGGTCTGCACCTGTTCGAGCATCATCCGGCCGATTTGCCGTTCCGTTTCAGTTAGCTGCAAATTACGGAAAAAATCGGCGGCGTCGCGAACCTTCATCGCGCCGATCTCGCCCATGTTCTTGCCGCCGATGCGCGCGGCCAAGGCCTCGGGCCGCAATCGCGCGCCGCCGCACGCCGGGCATGGCCGAAAACTACGCCAGCGGCTCAGAAACACACGAATGTGCATCTTGTACTTGCGGCGCTCGAGCCACGCAAAGAAACCTTCCAGCCCGCCGAATTTCCGCTCCGGAACACCGTGCATAATCAATTCGCGATGCCGCTCGGAAAGCTCCCGGTACGGCACATCAAGCGGAATGTCGTAATCCGGAGCAAGCGCGACCAACTCTTGCAGCTCATGGGCGTAGGCCGGAGTGTTCCAAGGCGCGATGGCGCCCTCGCGCAGCGACTTGCCGGGATCGGGCACGACCAGGTCCATGTCGATCCCGATGACGTTTCCAAAACCTTCACACTCGGGACACGCCCCCAGCGGACTGTTGAAACTGTACAGGCGAGGCTCGGGCGGAGGATACTCGATCCCGCAGTCTTCGCACGCCAACTGCTCGCTGAATCCGATTCGCCGCCACGGCCGGCCGTCGATGGAGAGGAGGGAAGGGGGAGAGGGGAGAGGGGAGAGGGGAGAGTTACCGGCTTCTTCGATAAAGGCGCAGCAGCGGCCGCGTCCTTTGTGGAAGGCGGTTTCCAACGAATCGCGCAACCGGCTCTCGCTCGCACCGCCGGCCGACAGCCGATCGACGACGGCGTAGATTTCGGACGTGGCGGAAGTCGAGGGGCGAAGGAGTTCAGAACGGTCCACTGCCCACGGTCCACTGTCCACTACTTCTTCCACCTTATCCACGTCCAGGCTCGCCATCCGGCCGTCGACGATCGCCCGCACAAAACCGTCCTCGCGCAGGCCGACCGCCAGTTGCTCGAAATCGCCGTCCGGCGGCAATTCGCAGCGAAAGGCGATCATATATCGCCTGCCCTGCGGCAGCGACGCAAGGCTTTCGGCCGCGCTTTGGGGACCGTCGCACCGCACAGGACGCCCGCATTTCATGCAAAACACGCGACCGATCTTCGCCATCAACAACCGGAGATAGTCGCTCGTTTCAGTGGCCGTGCCGACCGTCGATCGGCTCGAACGGCTGGCGTTCTTGCCGGTCACGGCGATGGCCGGCGGGATGCCGTCGATCCGCTCGGCCTCGGGCTTTTCCAATCGCTGCAAAAACTGCCGGGTGTAGGCCGAAAAACTTTCGATATAGCGGCGTTGGCCCTCGGCATACAGCGTGTCGAGCGCGAGGCTGCTCTTGCCGCTACCGCTGAGGCCGCAAAACACGACAAGCCGCCGATGCGGGATGTCGAGGTCGATCGATTTCAGGTTGTGGACGCGAACACCGCGCAGTGCGATGCAACCGGCGGGCCGCCGCGGTCCGTTCTCGATAGGCTTTAGCGCCGACGACGACGGCGAGAGAGAACCATTGCAAGACACAACTTGACTCCCACGGTGACCTGGCAGTTGCTGCGACAAAAAGGCAAACTTTCATTTTACCACAAGTATTTTGCAAAAGCGTCCCCCTCTCCCTTTCGGGGTGACCGTCCACAAGCCGGAAACTGACTCATTTTTAGGCCATTTACGGCTGAAAACTTCCCCCTTTGCCTCCATCTCCAAGAAGGCCGCGCACCTTGCAGCCAAAATTGACAGTTCCCGTAACGGTTGCGGCTTCGAGTATAATAGAATTACATATCCCGCACTCCGCGCAAGGTCCAAAATATCGCTCCTCGCGCGCATTGTGAGAAATACTTCGGACAATAGCGACCATGATGAACCGCGGCTTGTCGATTTTGATCGGACTAATGCTGACGGCCGCAATGCCGGCGCCCGCGGCCTATGCCGGCGTCGTCGTACTCAGCAACGAAACCGACGCCAGAGTGCAGTTTAACGTCATTCAGCCCGACGGCCGGAGCATTCAGCGATCCTTGGAACGCAGCGAAGCGGCGCCCGTGCCGGCCGACGCCGACGTCGCGTTGACGTTTGAAGACGGCGGCCAAACGCGGCGGCATCGACTTCGGCTGAACGGAATCTATCGCTTTCGGATCAACGGCGACGCGCTCAGCTTGGTGCAGGACCCGATCCCTGCAATTCCCGATGCGCAGCAGGGGGACTATCCCGATTTTCGCGTCAACAAAAACGTGACTGTTCCTTCTGCCGCCCGCAAACCGGACGCGAGCAAGCAAGATGTTCTGGTTACAATTCCCGTCAAGCTGGTCGTCGACGACAAAGAGCCGACCGTTCGCCGGCTATGGGAAAAGCGCTACCGCGATCGGTTGGCCGAGGCTTCGGCCATCATCGAGCGCTACTGCCCGGTTCGTTTTGAAGTCGTAGCGATCGGCACTTGGACCTCGGCCGAAGCCGACGATCTAGCCAAAGTCATGGCCGAGTTCGAGCGGACGGTCAGCCCCGCTCCGGCGCGATTGGCGATTGGATTTACCGGCCAGTACGAGTCGCTGATGGACGACAAACACCTCGGAGGCACGCGTGGTCCGTTCCGCTCGCACATTTTGATCCGCGAATGGGGACGCCAAATCGCCGAGGCCGAGAGACTCGAAATTCTGGTGCATGAATTGGGCCACTTCTTGGGCGCAGTCCATTCGCCCGAACCGCAGTCGGTCATGCGCCCCGACTTAAGCGACCGGCAGTCGCGCCGTCGCGAATTTCGCATTGGTTTCGACGCGCCGAACACCCTGGCCATTTATCTGGTGGGCCGGCAGTGGCGCGACCGCCCGCCGACGCTCCTTTGCCGGCTTCCAAAACCGGTGAAAGACCAGCTTCGAGAGGTGTACGGGGCGATGGCCGCGGCGATGCCCGACGACCCGGCCGCGCCGCAATATCTGGCCCTGCTCAATCAGTCGTTGGGTTTGGCCGGCGAGACGCCCGAGCGGCTCGAAAGGGCGATTCTCGGCGCCAGAAAAGTCGTGCAGGCCGTCGCCGAGTCCGCCCGGCAAAACCATGCCCGACCCGAATCGACCCCCAACGACCAATCAGACGCATTGCGTCGATCGGGCGATGCGTTGACCGAATACTATGTGCGTCAGGCCGCCGCCGCGGCACGCCGGCTTCCCGAGAACGTAGCACCCCAGGCGTTTCTGCTCGCGCTCGGCGTCGCCCTCGACGATTCGTCCTTGCTGTCCAACGCTCCGATCATCGGCGATTTCTGGCGACAAATCGAACCGACGGCCGACCGGACGGCACGGCTAGCCGTGCTCGGTTCGCCAACGATGCACGCGCGCCGCGATCTGACGCAGCACTTCGCCCTCGCGGCCTCGCTGAGCGTTCTGATCGGTCCGCAGCGGGCCGAAGGGGCTGGTATCGCCAAAGAGATCGCCGATTCGCAAGGCGGAACCGGGTTTAGCTTCGCCGACCTCGCGGCCGATCTGGCCGGCATCCAGTTTGCCGAGGCCGTCCAATCCGGACGCATTCCGCTGCGTCGCGTGGAAGAAGGGTTTGCTGTGCGCGATTTCCTGCCCGAGACGGCCGGGGCGGCCGAATCCATCGCCTGGAGCGATTTCGTCCAGCAATACGGCTATCCGCCCGACGCCAGGCTCCAGCAGCAGCGGCAGCATATCCTCTCGCGCATTCTCTCGTTGCCCGGCTATCGGATTTCGTCCGACCCGTAGCAATTCCAAATCTCAACTTTCATTCCAATCGCGGGATGACAACGGCTCCTTGCGGCAAAGAGGACAGTCCCATTTTCGCTGACACAAAAATTGAGACAATCCCCTTCTTTCCGCCTTGGCATTGCACGTTCGAGGGCCAATTGCCATGATGGTAGACATGGCCGACCGCTCCTGCAACATCGCCGCACGCCTCTCTGAAGTAGCCCGGACCATGCCCGACGGCATCGCCGTGGTCGAACCGCTGGGCTACGATCCCCAGGGCAAGCGACGCTACCGGCACTTCACCTTTCGCGAGTTGGACCGGGATAGCGACCAAATATCCCTCGGCCTGCGTGCCATGGGGGCCTCGCCGGGCAAGAAGCTCGCCCTGTTGGTTCGGCCCGGCATCGACTTCATCTCGCTGGTCTTTGCCATCTACAAATCGGGCGCGGCGGTCGTTCTGATCGATCCGGGCATGGGACGGCGCAACGTCGTCCGATGTCTGGCCGAAGTTGAACCGGACGGATTCGTCGCAATTCCGCTGGCCCACGCCGTGCGGACCCTGCTCCGACGCCGCTTTCCCAAAGCAACGCTGAACGTGACGGTCGGCCGCCGCTGGTTCTGGGGCGGCGCAACCCTCGACCAACTCCGCAACACCAAAAACAATAGCCGGGGCCTAAAAGCCCCCGGAAAAGCCGTTTCTATAACGCATCCCTTTTCCGACGCTACCTGCCCCGTGACGTTCGACGATGCGGCCGCGATCATTTTCACCACCGGCAGCACCGGACCGCCG
>CAYMQL010000122.1:0-7024 GCA_964392255.1 uncultured Planctomycetaceae bacterium
CCCACTGAAAAAGCAAGGGGGGGCGCAAGGGAAATGCTGCGGCGTTCTACGCTTTCGGACGCACTTCGATGTACCGGCGCAGCTCGGCCAGCAGGTCGTGTACGTGCAGCGGCTTGTGCAGACACGTGGACGCGCCCCGACGCCGCAGTTGGCCGTCGAGCATCGGTTCGGACCTGCCGGTCAAGACGATCACGGGGATGGCGGCCGTCTTGGCGTTGCGCCTAAGGGCCTCGATCACCGTAGCGCCGTCGCCCTGCGGCATCCGAAGGTCGGTGATGATGACGTCCGGCCGATGGATCGCCGCCAGCCAGATGCCCTGTTCGCCGAAATAAGCCGGCAGCAGCCGCACTTCGTAACGGTCGAGATAGTCCTGAATGACCTCGACCACCTGCGGGTCGTCGTCAATGCAAAGCACGACGGGCGTCGGAATGTGCGCCGTTTTGTCCGACTCGCGAACCGCGTCAAAAGCCTGCATCGTCGTTCTCATAATCGTTCCTCGGGCTAGTGCTTTGTCAACCTTTGATTTTTAGGATTGGGTGCCACTGGCTATGCCAGTGCTTTGCTTGCCCGTTCACAGGAAACCAGGCACTGGCATAGCCAGTGGCACCCAAAATCTTAACTGTGACAAAGCACGAGGTTGTCATTCGTCGTTTTAAATCGTCTGGGCCGCCGCCCGTTTGACAGCCCGGCCAAAGACCTCGTCAACGATCGGCGGTTTGGGATGCAACATGCTGTTTTTCATTTTCTTGGTATTTGCCGAGGAAATCTCGGAGCCGTTCTCCGAGCATCCGCATGGGCAAGGGTTTCGAGAAATATTCGTCGCAGCCGGCGGCTCGGGCCCGCTCTTCGTCGCCGGGCATCGCGTAGGCCGTGATGGCCCACACGGGGATGTGTTGGGTCAGAGGATTCTGTTTGAGCAACTCGGTCGCTTCGAGACCGTCCATGCCCGGCAAACGCAGATCCATGAGAATCAGCGCCGGCTGGAGCGAGGCGGCGAGAATTTGGGTCTCTTCGCCGCTGGTGACGGTGACGAGCCTGGCGGGAATGTCGTCGAACGTGAAGGCATCCTCCAACAGCGACACATTATTCACATTGTCTTCAACCAACAAGACTGTCGGCATATTGCTCTCTCCTGAGCGCTACGCGCTGCAATTGGTCGGCCAGTTGGCGGAACGTCTTTTCGCAGGCGGTTCCGTCTTTTTGAATGACCGCGCACACGTGACGATTTAATTGGGACCGATCCTCCTCCGATAGAACCTTCGCAGTGACGACCATCACCGGAAGGTCTGCGCAGGTCGGATGCTCCCGTAACGTTTCGATAAGCTGAAATCCATCCATCTGGGGCATCAAAAGATCGACGATGACGGCATCGGGCCGCTGCCGGTCGAGGCTGGCGAGAAAACCAGGGCCGCTCTCGTAGGTCCAGGGCGTGTAGCCCCCCTTTTCCAGAATTCGGGCCATCAGCCGCAACATGCTGGGGTCGTCGTCCACCACGGCCACGTTCCGAATAACCTGCTTTGGGTCCGACGCGAATCGCTGGACCGCATCGAGCAGTTGCGACTTGCCGACCGGCTTAACGAGGTAGTCGTTTGCGCCGAGGAACAGGCCGAGCCGTTGCTCGTCGAGCCCCGTAGCGACGATCACGGGGATGTCGCGCGTCGCGGGATCGTCCTTCAGACGGTAAAGCACGCCCCAGCCGTCGTGGTCGGGCATGATAACGTCGAGAATGATCGCCTGCGGTCGCTCAGCGGCCGCAATGCGCAAGCCGTCGGCGGCGCCGGCGGCCCGAAGCACTTCGTAGCCCGCCTCGATCAGATAGTCGCTCAGCAACAGCAAGCTGGCCGGATTGGCCTCGATGCAGAGAATTCGCGGACGTCGGACTCCCGGCAAGGCCGGTGGCAGCGGAGTAATCGCTTGCCCCGTCAATTCGCGGTGCGAGACGCTCTCGCGGCGGCTGATCGCGATCGGAAGCGTCAGCGTAAAGGTGCTGCCCTCGCCTTTGACGCTTTTGGCCGAAATCGAACCGTGCAAGAGCGTAGCGAACGCCTTGGAAATGGCCAGCCCAAGGCCCGTCCCTTTCAGCGACCGCCGCGTTTCGTGCCGGACCTGATAGAACTGCTCGAACACGCGTTCGAGGTGCTCCTCGTCAATGCCCACGCCGGTGTCTTCGACGCTGAACTGAAGCGAGCCGTCTTGGCGTCGGAGCCGCAATGTAATCGAGCCGTGTTCGGTGAATTTAACCGCGTTGCCGAGCAGATTAATCAATATCTGCTGGATTTTCGCGCGGTCGGAGGTCATCGGCGGAATGTCTTTTTCAAGATCGAGCGAGAAACGGATGTCGGGCTTGTCGCGGGCGAGCGCTTCGGTCAAAACGGCGACTTCGTGCATGAGCGGCTCGACCTCGAAGGTGGTGATTTGAGCTTCGATCCGGCCCGATTCGACCTTCGCAACGTCGAGAACGCCGTTGATCAGTTGGAGGAGATATTCGCCGCTAGACTTGATTTTTCCGAGGCGGTCTTTCTGGTGTTCGTTCAGGGGATGGACGCCGGTGCGCTCCAAGAGCCCTTCCGAAAAGCCGATCACCGCGTTCAACGGCGTGCGCAGCTCGTGGCTCATGTTGGCCAGAAACTCGCTCTTGGCCCGATTGGCGCACTCGGCCAGCCGGGTTTGCTCCTCCAGGGCTTTGTTGGTCGCCTCTAGCGCCGTGGCGTAATTGCGCAACTGCTCTTCGGCCTGTTTGCGCTCGGTGATGTCGAGAACGGTCCCGATAATGGCAATCAAGTTGCCTTCGTCGTCGTAGCGGCCCTGGTAGGTCGAGTGGTAATGCCCGACCGTCTTGTCCGGGCGCAAAAATCGCTGTTCAAACGTACCCGTGCTGCGGCTCTCGGCCGCCTTTCGCATTAATTCCCGGCCGCGATTGTGATCCTCGGGCCAGGGCGACAACGCCAGAATGGAATCGATGTGCGGCCGGAAGGTCGCCGGATCGAGGCCGAAAATCTTGTAGACCTCGTCGGACCATTCCACTTCGCCCGTCTTGATGTCCCATCGCCAGTATCCCAGGTGGACCATCGCGCTCGATTCGCGCAGCTTCCGCTCGCTCTCGCGCAGCGCGTCTTCCGCATTCTTGCGTTCGGTCACGTCGCGGAAGAAACAGCACAGATATTCGACTCCGTCCAACGTGACCTTGGTCGTGGTCACGTCAACGTAGATGCGCGAGCCGTCTTTTCGGATCACAGGCAAATTCGTCGAAAATGCCCGCCGGCCGGAGCGGTGTTCTTCAAACGCTTCGACAATCTGGTCGCGGGCCTCGTGGGGGTGCAAATCGAAAATCGACATGCCGCCCAGCGCTTCGTCGGGGCGGCCGAGCATGGTCGCCATCGCCTCGTTGCTTGAAAAAATGCTCCAGTCGTCAACGGCGACAAAGACGATTCCCGAAGTGGCGTTGTCGATGAGGTCTCGGAACCGGGTCTCGAACTCGCGCATGCCGGCCTCGGAGCGCCGCTCCTTGCTGACGTCGCGCACCGTAGCTTGCACGACCGCCTCGCCATCCAGAATCATTCTCGTTAGCAGGACCGTGGCCTGAAACTCGGCGCCATCGCTCCTTTTGTGCGTCCACTCGAAAAATCGCGAGCCTTCGCGGATGGCGGCTCGGATCATCTCTTGCGACTTCACCGCCGAGAGGACGCCGTCGGGTTGGTATTCCGGCGACAACTCGGCCGGAGAGCGGCCGAGAAGGTCTCGTTCGTCCCGGCATCCATACAGAGCAACGGCGGCGGGATTGGCGGCGATGAATCCCTTTTCGACATTCCCAATAAGGATGGCGTCGCGCGAAGTCTCGTAAAGCATCCGATAACGATATTCGCTGGCCTGCAATTTCTCTTTCGCGAGCTTTTCCTCGGTCACGTCGCGCCCTTCGGGAATCAGATAGATCACCTCGCCGCGATTGTTCACAACGGGTTTCAGCGAAAAATCGTAGTAGTGAATCGTCCCGTCCGCCGCCGAGGGATGCGTCGCCTCGAAGCGGACGAACTCGCCGCGGGCGGCGGCCCGAATCGCGTCTCGCAGCCGAAGCTGCATCTCCGGCGAATGGCTCCACCAGGGCGTATCCCAAAACGGTTGGCCTAGCACCTGCGATTTTTCGACGCCGACGCCTTCTAACGCCGTCCGATTCGCCTCGAGCACGGCCCCGTCCGTGGAGAGCAAACCGATGAACTCATAGGTTTCGTCCAAAAAGGCGCGATACCTGCGATCCAACTCGTCCAGAGCGGCGTTCGACTGCGCAACGGCTGCGGCCGGCGGAGCCTCTGGCGGCAAAACCGGAGGTTTCGCCCCCTGGACCGGGTCGCTTATCCGTTCTGAACGCGTCGGATGCTCAGTCACTCGACCGCTCCTCATTCACATCGTTGGAATTCAGGCCCGCCAGCCCGGCGATATCTTTTTTCGGGCAACAGAAGGGCGCGGCGGACTGCGGCATCGTTTCTAATCCGCAACTGTGCAGCGCCGCATGCACCCGCGAACGAATCAGCGAACTTGAGAAAGGCTTGGTCACGTAGTCGATCGCGCCCTCCTCTAAACACGTCGATATCTCGGCGTCGAGGCTCAGGGCGGTCACCATAATGACGGGTATGCGCCGCGTCGTGTAATCGTTCTTCAGTTGGTGCAGCGTGGCGAGGCCGTCCATGCCGGGCATAAGAATGTCGAGCAAAATCACGTCCGGCTCCTCGCGCGCGGCGACCTCGATCGCACTCACCCCGTCGGCGGCCTCCAGAAAAAGGCTTGCGTTGTCGTCCAATGCATCGCGAAGCACTTGGCGGTTGTTTTCGTCGTCGTCGACAATCAGTATTTTCGAGAGATCCATATGACCATCCTTTGAACAGGGTGGAACCTGATACTACAAAACCCTAGCCCGCGCCGCTTGCATCGCGAAAGGGCGTTTAGCCCCAATCGCCCTACAACTGATGCAATTGCGCGGAATCCCCCGGCGATTTTTCCGCAGCATCCTGGGCATGTTGCCCGTTAACCCGATCGATGGGTGATAGAAACGAGCATCTTGCCAATTCGGCGAGTTCGGCAACTCCACAGGCCGCATACTGGCATAAGCTTTATATAGAGAGGAAGCGGAACGGCTCGTCATCGACGCAAATCGCCAGCGTTTCGCACGCCCGATGGCTGCGTCTTTTCACACTTTTCGGAGGGAACATCTCATGCGAATTTCAACTGCGCGATCCAGTTTTTGGTGCATCGCCTGCTCGTTGGCGATTATGGCGTCCGGCCTGATGCCGTTGGTGTGTTGGGCGCAGTCGCCCGACGTCGTTCGCGTCGAAGAGGACTGGGAATTGGTCATCGGCGTTCCGTCGCCCGACGCCGACGCGCCTCAGGTCGCTTGCCTGATTTCGCCGGTCGGCAACGTCGATGCACAATACGCCACGTTTATCGTGAACCATCACGACGTGCCGTCGTTCACCGCCGGCGGGCTGCAACTGCAAGCATGGGAAGGCTCGAACCTGGTTGCCAGCAAACGGCATCCCGACCAGGCTGTTCTGACCACGCCCGGCGAGGTTATCACCTGGACCCAGGCGATGTCTCGCGACACCGAAGGCTTGACGTTTGATGTTATCAACGGCGTTTCGACCACATGGGGACCGTTCGGCAACGACGGCACCCTGAAAATCATCGTCCCGACGGCGTTGCAAAACCTCAACGGCTACGACCCGGCCGTCTCGGTCCAGCACTCCGGCATCAGCTACGCAGCAAACCGCGTTCAGTCGCTGGTGTTGAAGCGCGTCCGGACCTACAGCAGCACGGGCCTGATTGCCGAAGACGCCAACCCGCGCGTCGTTCACTCGTCTACCGACTAACGCGAGGAGAACGACACCATGAAATCTTTTCAAAAACGCTGGCGGCGCCGCGGCGCAATGGTCGTCCTGGCGGCCATTATGATGATGCTGATGTTCGGCATGTTGGCCTTTGCCGTCGACCTCGGCTATGTGACTTTGGTGCGCACAGAGTTGCAGGCCGCCGCCGACTCCGCCGCGATGGCGGCAACCTGGGAGTTGTTGCGAAGCCATTTGTTCGGAACCGACGCCGTGCCACAAACAACGCTGAGCCAGGCTAGCGCTTCGGCGAGGTACTACGTCGCAAACAACCGCGTGGCCGGCGAAGTTCCGGCCGCCCTGTCCGACGACGACATTACCTTCGGCCGCCTCGACGTATCCGGAGGGCTCGACGCGGCGTTCCGCTTCGACGAGGCTAGTCGTTTCAACGCCGCGCGCGTTCGCGTTCGACGCACCACGGATCAAAACGACGAAGTGCCGATGTTCTTCGCCCGGGCAATCGGAATCAACACCATCGCGAGCCAAGCCGTGGCCACAGCGGCTTATTGCGACAATTTCCAGGGTTTCCGATCGCCCAACGCCGCCGACATCGGGCTGCCCATTCTACCGTTCGCGCTGGACAAGCAGACCTGGGATGAACTGATGGCGCAAAACACCGGCGACGACTGGATGTGGGACGAGGACGCACAGACAGTTGTCCCCGGCCAGGACGGCGTCTATGAGGGAAACCTGTATCCGCAGGCGACCGGTTCGCCCGGCAACCGCGGCACGGTCGACATCGGGCCGGCCAACAACAGCACGCGAGATCTTTCGCGGCAAATCCGCGAAGGCGTCAATGCCGACGACCTGTCGTACTTTCCCGACGGAATCCTGAAGCCGGATTTCGACGGCACGATTGAACTGAACGGCGATACGGGCATGAGCGCGGGCATCAAGGACGACCTGGCCTCGATCATCGGTCAAACCCGCGTCATCCCCTTGTTCACCAACGTCGCCAAAAACGGCAACCGCGCCCAATACACGATCGTTCAGTTCGTCGGCGTTCGGGTTTTGGCCGTCCACATGACCGGCAAGGCGTCGAGCCGCTTCGTGATGATCCAGCCGGCGCCGATGATGATCGACCACGGAGTCCCCGCTCCCGATGATGCGCCGTTCAGCCAGTTTCTCTATTCAAAGAACGTCTGGCTGGT
>CAYMQL010000123.1:0-6995 GCA_964392255.1 uncultured Planctomycetaceae bacterium
GCATGTCCACACTTTTTCAACCCCCAGGTACGCTTCCGCCGGATGAACCAAAATTTACATAGGTCTATTTAAAATTTGCTGGCGTCGATCGCAATTTTGTCGGCCCGGTTGCCAAGCAGATGGTATGTGTGGTTCTCGATCGTGTAGTTAATCGATCGGACCGTTCCATCGCAAAAGGCCATGTTAAAACCGCCGGCGTGGGGAGCGCCGAAGGCCAGACATGCGTCGGCGCTGCGGCCGGGGCCAACCCAACCGGCGCGGTCTTGCGCCGGACGGGTCCGGACGTCGTCATGGTGTCCGGTGCGATCTAAAGTGTTATTAAGTATGCCTGAGAACCGAATCGTATCGATGTCGTGCCCGGAATCCCACGAACCATCGTCGCCGTAGTCCATGCCGGTGGTGTAATCGTCGGGGTTCAGGTACTTCTCGCCGCATAGCAGCGTGTTGCTCGTGCCGTCGGCGATATCCGCGATGGTTATCGTGAAATGGCAAACGAAGGCGCCGGTGTTGACGGCACCTTTTTTGTTTGCCCAATCCGTTGGAGTCCAATTATTGGTCGTCTTTAAGGGAGTATTACCCGACGTTGCACCGTAGTCGCTGTAAAGCACATGGTCGCCGCCGGAGCAGGCGTAGTCGTTTCGCGCGACGTCGGTGACCTCCAACTTCGGCGATTCGGGCCCAGGGCCGCGAAAGAAAAAATTCGTAGGGCTTTCGAAAGGCAACACGGCGGGAATGCGGCGGCTCGGGCAAATATAGGCCGCGACGGGCGTCTTCATACGCGTCTGATATTGGCCATCCTTGTCGCCAACCTTTGTGTAGCAGTCGGCGGCCGACTCATCAATGCCCAGATCGTGAAGGGCGCTGAGTTCCATGTAGGGCAGGATGTTGTACAACCATCCGCCGGGCTGACGTTCGTTGAAGCCGCGATTGGGCTGGCCCGGCCACTCAAAACCCCAACCTTCGACAGGCAGAAAACCGTGAGCCGACTCGTGCGTAAGGCAGGCCAGGGCCAACTGCTTAAGATTGTTCTGGCACTGCATTCGGCGGGCGGCCTCGCGCGCAGCCTGAACCGCCGGCAACAACAACGCGATCAAAATGCCAATAATCGTAATGACGACCAGCAATTCGACCAGCGTAAAAGCGCGCTGGGCTTTGGGGGATAAGACAATCCGAACCCCCCGGGTGTCAACCGCGCGTTGACCCAACAACCATCGAGAACAAAAAAAGTCTCCCATAGCTCAGTCTCCCGAAAAAGCTGCGGTAATAAAAGGTGTTGCTTACTGCCAACACCGAAAAACGCTGTCTCTTAGCGTGGCCTCTTCGAAATCTCTGAACCGCTCACATCCAAGGCCTATCCGCCGCTGGCGACTGCTTCAGTCAGCGACGAAAGGAGAAGAATCGCGAAAAGTTAGTCGGGGCGAGAGGACGCCGATTGAACTTTTCTTCCGGGGTGCCGTGTCAATCGACCCCTGTATTCGACGGCTAATCGTTATTGTCGTCCAAGGCGTCCTACCGTCGCTATAATCCCTCCCACACTGCCCTGAATTGGAACGTATCATCGCCGCATGGTCAAGCCTGCCCGACGCCGTGAAACAGGCGATTCTGCTTTTGGTCGGCAGGGCGGTCGAATGAACCAATGGCGTTGACAGCAACCGCCATGCCAAGCTGGGATGCCACTGATCGGACCAACTGGTTGCTACCTCCTGCCGGAAGGGGTAGGATGGTCCAAAATACGGTGTGAAATGTCGTGTCAAGGGACAGAGTACGGAACACGGTACGATTGTCGTTTGTAAGCCCCAATCCGCGATAGCAGTCATGCGGCTTATAGTTTCCGTTATTTTGGGAGCGGTCTTGATGATACCGGACGTATTACGTGCGGATGGTGACGCTACGCCGGTCGCCAATACCCGCGTGACGGTGCGATGTACTCGGCCACAATCTGTGGTTGGGCTGCCACTACGGGTGCTGGCTTCTAGTGCCAACCGTAACGAGATTCTGTTTATTGACAGCCCCCCGATTTTCAACGCCTCTGGTGAAGCCAGCGTAGACCTTGCGCCGGGCATGTATATGGCAATCGCAGAACTATCTGTCGATGCTTGAGCGTTGTCATGCACTTGAGCGCGAGGCCACGGGACGCCGGGGGCCTGCGTCGATCAATGTCAACTGGCGGAAGAATACGAACAACGCGAAGGCGATGATTGGGAAACAAAAGGGAGGGCAGAATCGGGTTTGGTGTTCGCTACCATTTCGTGGCTACGAGAAGAGCGATAGTCCATTTAACGTGCCACAATTTGTCGTCCACGAGATGCTGCACACCTTCGGCTACAACCACGGAGATGAGATGCGCCATCTGCAACAATTGGTCAAATCCGAGTGCTCGCATTACCGCTGGTACATTGTCGATCATCCCGAAGTAGCGCCAATGATTGTGCAAGGTCTTCGGGCCGATGCCGTGGAAAAGAAGCCTGCCGTGAAGAAGAAGGCGGGGCATAAGAAGAAACTGTGAAGATGATTGAGAAAAGGCGGAGGTTGGGGCGTCATTTTATGAGGTTTGCCGATGTTGGAATATGACTGGTCGGGATGGACGGATTGGACCCCTTTCAGCACGTTGGATTTTTCCACAGTTCCCGCAACACCTGGGGCCTACGTTATTGCTATCAATCGGCCGGTGAATCGTGCTGTCGGAACTGACCCTAATGGGTTCTTGGATGTTGGGGAGTCAGTTACTCTTCGTGGAAGATTCAAGGATTTTTGCGGGTGCATTAACAACCGACACAGAGGAAAGCACGCGGCTGGCTGGCGATACGTTTTCTACTATTTTGAGAATCACTTCCCTTTCTCTGCTCTACGGGTGCGATGGCTGGTAACAAAAAGTAAGGAAGAGGCCGCGATGGCCGAAGGCTGTCTTCTGCTTGCATACAAGCGGAAACATTGCGAATTGCCACCATTGAATAACAGGGACAATTGGAAGATTTTTAAGAAACTCGGCTGGGCTATTCTTGATGACGTTAAGACCGATCTTTAACAGGGGGCCACAACCACTTAGCTCCGCTCAAACAGGCGGTATTGTTTCGGCATTGGCGGTGGTGTAAGCTAAAGGAGAGTAACCACAGCATCACATATTCAGGTGGCTTTGCTGGAGTTCCGATTTCAGGGCGATACGTCGTCCACAACATCGTGAGGGGTTCGGAAATGAAACACCTTTTGATCGTGGCCGTTTTGCTGTTTTGTTATGACGCCGTTCAAGTCCGTGGTTCAACTATAACGGTTGACCCTGATTCCTATTCGGCAGGAACGAATATCAGTACGTTGTTTCCGGGCGTAGCCCTCTCCGTGCTGGACAGGGCGGGCACTGGGGGCGAACCGCCGATAGGCGAATCAATCTTTGCAATGACTGAATTGTCGTCCACCGGGAGCCGGGGCTTCGCGTTTCAGGTGTCTAGCGGTGAAGGAGGCAGCGGTTTGCAGGGTTATTTCGTTGAACAGGCGGAACTGCTTCGAGCCGACTTCGATTCATCTGTAGCTTCTGTTTGGATTGACATTGTATGCGATGACGATAGAGACCCCGGCATTCTGGAGGCATACGATTCGGCGGGGAATCTATTGCAGCGGATTCAGACGCCGGGGGCCGTTGGATACGGGCTTTATGAAACCGCGTCGATCCTGCGGCCGAGTGCCGACATCGCGTATGTTCTTGCAGCAGGGTATGGCAGCAACGGAGCGCGTCTTGACAATCTTCGATTCTCCGTGGATGTTGTCCCCGAACCTGCTGCGATTACCCTTCTGGGCATCGGCGTTATCAGCCTGCTTGCCTATGGGTGGCGATGGCGTAAGCGAACGGCGCAGGGTGTCGGCAGTGATTGACCGGCAACCCCCGCCTTCATTCCTAGAAGACTACTTTCTTCGGTCGGTCAACAAAGAGACATTGTCTGGCGTGGGGGGGCTGCCGCGTCAATCACTTGCTGAAAAAGCCTGGGCAGCGTCGATAGGGCAGGCCCGAACCGCTCCCGCTGGCCTTTGACGGTGAACTGTGTTTTGACCCCACCCGGTCCCCTATCAACAGGCGGAACGTAACAGGATGCGATACACGGCGACGGGATGAAACTCTCTGCCACTTGTGAGGCGATGCCCGGCCGTGTTCAACCGCTCCGCGATGTTGGCGAGCGATTCGCCCGCCTCTCGCCATGCCCGCATATCGCCAAGCAGGAAACCATAGGCATCGGCTGCTTGTTGCCTCCGTTTCGCCGATGCAGTCGCCACGGCCTTTGCCAAGCCGTTGCGCTGCCCCAATCGCCAATCAATATGGTGTCCCGGCCGCGCGGTGCCGAGCCTGACGCCGCGCTGGCGGGCAACGGCAAGGGCGGCTTTCGTCCGCGCTGAAATCGCCCGCGCCTCATCTTCCGCCACGGCGGCAAGGATATGGATTGTCAGCCGGTTCGCGTTCGGTATGTCGCAACAGACGAAATCGACGCCGGATTCCATCAGGGCTGCCGTGAATGCCACGTTGCGGGCCAAGCGGCTGAGGGCCGCGATTACAAGCGTGGCTTCCTTACCCCTCGCATGAGACAAGGCGGCTTGTAGCTGCGGGCGATTGTTGGCCCGTTTGCCGGATTCCACTTCTCGATACTCGGCAATGAGCCTGCCGCCGCACGATGCAATGTGCAGGGCAACGGCGTCTTGCTGCGCTTTCAAGCCCAGCCCGGAACGGCCCTGTTTCCGGGAGCTAACGCGATAGTAGGCTATGAACTTCTGCATTGTTTTCCTCTCAACTCTATATTACCTCACGGCCTGATGTTCGTCAAGCCGCGATGTAATTGTTGCGTTTTGGCATCATCGGAGAAGATCATCGTGAATAAATCGTTTCGGGTCTGTGAGGTTGTGGCAGACGGCCTGCCCGTTGCCGTCCACGTTTGCCACGTCTATGAACAACCGTCATTGCGGCACGGTGAAACAGTGCGGTGGCTTCTCAGTGGCTTGAAAGAGCCAACCGCCCGCCGGCTTGCCCGCTGGCGTATCGCCGAAATCTGCCGATGGTCCACCGGGCGTGAGGATCGGCCGCCCCCGTGGCTTCGCTCCCATGTGCCGATCCCGCCACAGCGGCGCGGGCGTGGTTTCGGACGGCCCGTTGTTCGATGCCACCCCGACGGCCGTGCGGAGCGGTTTGCAAGCGTACAAGCGGCCGCGCGGGCAGTTGGCCGTGACCCGGTAGTGTTGCGTCGGCGGCTTTTTGACCGTCGTGCGGACCATGACGGTTGTGCATGGTGTGACCCGTGAGGAGCAGGATTGCACCCGTGAGCAGCGGGTAGAATTGAATCGCCAGTTTGCTCTGGTGGAAGGGCAACGCGACCAGCTACTCAACCTCCGTCTGTTGGGCGAGATCGAGGCCGACACCTACGCTGCGAAGGATATGGAACTGCGCGACCGCGCCGCCCGTATCAAGCTGCAAATCGACACCCTTGACCGTGGGCACGATGAAGACGGCGATATTGCCATCAAGGCGTTTGAACTTTCGCAAAGCCTTACGGACAAATGGGTTACGGCAGATTACGCCGCGAAGCGCCGAATCCTCGAAATCGTCTGTTTGAACTTTTCTTTGAACGACGTAAGTCTTTGCCCTATATGGAGAAAGCCCTTCGACGTTCTCGCCGAAGGGCTTTTTGTCCAACCGAGTCGGGGCGAGAGGATTTGAACCTCCGACTTTCTGGTCCCAAACCAGACGCGCTAGCCAGACTGCGCCACGCCCCGCGATGTTCTCTATGTTATCAAATTTTCGCGATATAACAAGGCTGCGACGCCGGCGCGCAATAAGGGGGCGCGATACGGGGGACGGTCCCATTTTCGCCGGCTAAAGCGTCTCAGATAAGATATTTCGGGCCAAGATCGCCGGCGCCTAACAGCCGCCGGAGCGAAACAGCCAATTCACGTACATTCCGCGAGCTGTTAGCGCCCGGCTACCCGACATGACGAACCTGAACCTCAATAATGCCGCGAAAATCGGGACTCTCCCCGTGAATGGCGCCCTCTCCACTCTCCCCGCTACCCGCCGCAGATGTGCTTTTTCAGCCGCTCGAACTCGTCGTGGTCGCGAAATTGGACGACCAGCTTGCCGCGGCCGCGGGCGTTGTGGCTGATCTTCACTTTCATGCCCAACGCCGCGCGAAACTGCTGCTCCAACGCGGCGATGTGCTCGCTTTTGGCCTGGGGCGAACGGCTCGGCTTGGCCGGCGCTTCGACCGCAGCCAGCGGTTCGCGGTCGGCCGCATCGATCATCTGCTGAACCATGGCCTCGGTCTGTCGGACGTTCAGCGCCTCGCGTTGGATCCGCTGACAGAACTCGATCTGTTCGCGTTCGTCGCCCAAGGGGAGCATCGCCCGGGCGTGGCCCTGGGTGATCCGCCCGCGGCGCAAGGCGTCTTGGACCGCCTCGGGCAGTTCGAGCAGCCGGATCAGGTTGGCGATGGTCGACCGGTCGAGTTTCAGACGCCCGGCTAGCTCTTCTTGGGTGCAACCGTACTGGTCGAGATACTTTTGGAACGAGGCCGCTTTTTCCAGCGGGTTGAGGTCCTTGCGCTGGAGGTTTTCGACAATGGCCAGCTCAGCCATTTGCCGGTCATCGGCCTCGACCACATTGACCGGCACGTCGACCCAACCGGCCTGAATGGCCGCGCGAAGCCGCCGCTCGCCAGCCACAAGCTGATAGCGATCGTGGACGCGGCGGACCACGACCGGCTGAAGCAGTCCGTGCGCCGAGATGCTTTCGGCCAGCGATTGCATTTCCTCGGGCGCGAAATCTTGCCGCGGCTGGGCCGGATTGCGGTCGATCTGATGCACGTCGACGCGGGCCGGCGCGGCCGTTTCATTCTGAGTCGTATACACAGCTTCGGCGGGCTGTGCGATTGTTGCAGGCGCGTGGTGCGGCTGGCCCGCGAACTGGCCGGCCGAGGCATGGGGCATATCGAGCCGGAACAGCGATTCGGCCGACGGCGCCGCTGGCA
>CAYMQL010000124.1:0-6962 GCA_964392255.1 uncultured Planctomycetaceae bacterium
GCCGAGCCCGACGACCTGCGATTCGACAAAATCAATTTCAAAATCAACAGCACGAAGCGGCAGGGAATCAGCAGCTATCATCCCAAGGGCATCTATGCCGCCTTTTGCGACGGCTCGGCCCGGCTGCTGACCAACGACACGTATCCCGAATTGGTCAGGGCGATGCTCACCATCGACCAGCGCGATTCGGCCGCGGCCGAGCCCGCGCAAAAACCGTAGCGTGAACCCCCACAAGCTCGGAGCCACAACCGACATGACGCCTTCGGACGCCTCCTCGCGATACGCAATGATCCTCGCCGGCGGACTGGGCACGCGGCTCTGGCCGATGAGCCGGGCCGCGCTGCCGAAACAGTTAATTCCGCTGGTCGATGGACGCAGTCTGCTGGAAATCTCCATGCGGCGGCTCGAAGGCCTTCTGCCGCCCGATCGCTGCTTTGTCTGCGCCGGCGCGGCACATGCCGAGCTGATCCGCCGCGTTCTGCCGCAGCTTTCGCCGGAACAATATTTCGGCGAGCCGTGCGGGCGCGACACGCTCAACGCGGTCGGACTCGTCGCCGCGGTACTCGCCCGGCGCGATCCGCAAGCGACGATCGGCGTTTTTACGGCCGACCACGTCATCGAGCCGATCGACCGATTTCAGGCGATCGTTCGCAGCGGATACGATTTGGTCGAAAGCCGCCCGGAAACCCTGCTGACGTTCGGCATTGCTCCGACGAAGCCGGCCACCGGCTTCGGCTATCTCGAGCTTGGCGAGCCGCTCGAAGGCGATGCCCGACGATTGCGACAATTTCGCGAAAAGCCCGATCTGTCGACGGCCGAACAATACGTCGAAGCCGGCCCGGAGCGATTCCTTTGGAATAGCGGGATGTTCGTTTGGCGGGCGTCCACGCTGTTGGACTGCATTCATCGGTACGAGCCCGAAACGCACGCGGGGCTCATGCGAATCGCCGAAGCCTGGGACGGGCCGCGGCGGCAAGAGGTTTTGGAGGAAACGTATCCGACGCTTAAACGCATCAGCGTCGATTACGCCGTGATGGAGCCGGCGGCGCGCGACGCGACGGTTGCGGTCGCGGCGATTCCGATGCCGCTGCGTTGGCTGGACGTCGGATCGTGGCCGGCGCTGGCCGAAACATGCCCGCACGACGAGCAAAACAACGCCTTGGGCACCGCGCGCACGGTGCTGCTCGATACGCGACGCACGCTGGCCGCATCGAGCGATCCGTCGCATCTGATCGCCGCGATCGGCTGCGACGACCTGATCATCGTTCATACGCCCGAAGCTACGCTGGTCTGCCGGAAAGACTGTGCCGACGCGGTCAAAGAGCTGCATCGCCAGGTAACGGCCCGCTACAGCGACGAGCTGGCATAACGTGTTGCAGCAAGTTTTCTTGGCGCATAATTCATTCCGATCGGCGGCGAGAAACGCGGGACAAACCTGCGTTTCGACGAAAGATACGATATCAAAGCGAGCCGCTCGCCGATCGATTTTTCGCGTGCGACGAGGAAGCGTCGCACCTCGAAAAACCGCCGACGAGCGGCTCATATTTCACAACTCGGCGAACGGCGTCGCCGGGTTCAGAACTACTTCTGAACCATGTCCTTCAGGTTCCGCAGCGCCCGAACCTTCACCTTGCAGTAGGCGGGCTTGGCGGGACGATCCTGCAACTCGCCGGTGAAGGGGTTGCGGACGTTCTTCTGAGCCGGACGAGCCGGGACCTTTTTCTTCTCGATCTTCAGCAGACCGGGAAGGGTGAATGCGCCGGCGCCGCGCGAGCCGAGGCTCTTGCGAACTTCCTCGGTCAGCGATTCCAACACGGCCGCCACTTGCTTCTTGGTCAGGTCCGTCGCCGCGGCGATGCTCTGCAGAATCTCGGTCTTCGTAGGTGCTTTCTTGGCTGCTTTTGCCATAATCGGTTGCCCTCCATGCGAGGTCGTTAAAGGGGGAAAATTTTATCCGTCCGACAAAGTGGACTTGATGATTAAAGTCTGTTGTCGAAAAAAAGCAACCCGAATAATCGTCAAAAACGCTGAGAATTCGCAGAATTCCGCTGTCGGGGGGCTAAATTTCCCGGTTTTTGCCAGTTTTGCGGGTCTCGACGCCTTTTTTCTTGCCTTTTGACGCGACTAGGGCTTTGTCAAAATTTGATTATTGAGTGCCACTGGCTATGCCAGTGCTTTGACTGGCCGTCCGCGGGAAACCGGGCACTGGCATAGCCCGTGGCACCCTAAATCGCACTAGACCCTTCCGACCAAAACTCGGCTTTACCGGAAATCCACGCCGAGCAGCATGGGCGGCTCGTTTCCGACCGTTTTGACGCAACAACCGCGTCGACCGCGCGTTTTTTGCGACTTCGGTCCCAAAACTTGCCATCTGCTCCCCCATCATCTAGGATATTGAATTGCACAATATATTAGGCGCGATTTTTTAGCCGCGGCGCAGGCACTACGAGAACTCAGAATGGCTCGCAGCCCAGGGAGATGGACGGTCCTGGAGAGGGGACTCTGTCTCGCTGTCGCATTGTTGATCGTGACGGCAGAGGCGGGCGGGCAGATTGTCGGCCAACCTCGGCCGCAGCCGGCGCAAGCCGCCGCCAATCTCTCGGAAGGCGTTTTTCTTGCGCCCGACCGCCGCACGCTGCAAAACTTGGCCGACGCCCGGCGTTTGTTGGACGAAAACCGCAACGGCGAGGCCGTCCGGCTGCTAGGCGACATCCTCGACGGTCCGGAAGACTTTCTGATTCCGCCCGAACAGGGCGCGTCGGTCTATCGCAGCCTCAAAATCGAGGCCCAGCGGTTGATCGGCCGAATGCCGCAAGAAGGCCGCGAACTCTACGAGCTGCGCTACGGCGCCCTGGCCCGGCGCAAGTTGGACGAGGCGCTGTCGTCGGGCGATGCCTCGCTTCTGGCCGAGGTCTCGCGGCGGTACTTTCATACCCGGGCGGGTTTTGCCGCAACGTATCTGCACGGCCTCGATCAGCTCGACCGCGGCCAGGCATTGGCCGGCGCGATGGCGTTGCAGCGGCTTGTCGAAGCGGGACGCGATGCAGAATCGTACGAGCCGGCGGCGTCGTTGGCTTTGGCAACCTGCTGGCTTCGGGCCGACAGGCCCGACCAAGCGCGTTCCGTGCTGCTTGCGTTGCGGCAGCGTCGCCCGGCCGCGCCGGTTGTAATTGCCGGCCGCGAAGTACGAATGATCGACAAAGGCGCAGACCCGATCGCATGGCTCGCCGATGCGGTCGGATCGGTTGCGTCTGCAACGTCGGCGGCGTCCGAGCCGTGGACGGCGTTGCGCGGCGATGCGGCTCGCAACGCGGCATCGCCCGGCGGCGTCCCGCTGTTGAATGTTCGCTGGCGCGTGCCGGCGACCGACGATCCGCTGCTCGAAGCCGGAGTAGGCCGCTATCAACAACTCGCCGCCGAGCGCGGGATGTCGTTGCCGACGGCGATGCACCCGTTGGCCGTCGGCAATGTTCTGTTGATGCGAACGTTTCAAGGGCTTTTGGCCGTCGATCTTTCGACCGGCAAACGATTATGGCAGACTTCCGGCGAAAACGACGCCGCGCCGTCGGCAGACGCAATCTCGGTCGAACTCGCCAATCCGCAGTCGCTTCTGGCGTCGGCCTTCGGTCAACGCGCGTCGAACGACAGAACCTTCGGGATTCTCAGCAGCGACGGCCGTTTGGTCTTCGCCGTTGAGGACCTGCCGTCGCCGTCCGGTTTGAAGACGGGCGCGTTTCTCGGGCCAAGAATGATCGTAGGCGCCGACAACGATTCCAATGTGCGATGCAACCGATTGGTCGCCTACGACATTGCGACGGGCAAGCCCCGCTGGAGCCTCGACGGCCGCAGCGAAAATAATTCCAAGGCGCAAGCCGAGACGTTCTTTCTCGGCGCGCCGCTGCCGCTGCAAGGGCGGCTCTACGTTCTCGCCGAAAGCCGCGGCGAGGTGCTGCTCGAAGCCCTAAATGCCGACGACGGCGCGATGCAGTGGTCGCGTCCGCTGGCGATTGCCGAGCAGAGCGTCGTTCAGGATTCCGCCCGGCGTCAACAGGGCCTCGCGCCTTTGTACGCCGACGGCGTGCTGGTTTGTCCGACGGGCGTCGGCGCGGTGGTCGGCGTCGAACTCGCCACGCGATCGTTGCTGTGGGGTTGCCGTTTTGCCCGCGAGCCGGCGCTTCGTCGCCTGCGCGGTTGGCAAACGGCGCCGCCCGCCGCGTCGGCGCGGTGGAGCGATCCGCTGGCTTCGATCGTCGAAGGCCGCGTGTTGATTGCGCCGGTCGAATCCGACGGGCTGGATTGCCTCGATCTATGCAGCGGCACGCTGCTTTGGAAGGCCGCTGAAAAAGACGATCTTTACGCGGCCTGCGCCGATCGCGAAAAGGTGATGATCGTTTGCCGGCACGCGGTCCGGGCCGTGCGTTTGGCCGACGGCAAGCCGGCGTGGAACGGCCGCACGATCGCTCTGGCGGAACGCCAAACGCCGAGCGGCCGGGGGTTTTTCACCGGCAAACGCTATCTGCTGCCGCTGAGCGATGCGACGGTGGCCGCCGTTGATCTGGCCGAGGGCAAAATCATTGATTCCGCGAAGTCGCCGACCGGCGCCGTCGCCGGCAACCTGCTCTGCCATCGCGGGCAAGTGCTGATTCAGAACCTCGGCGGCGTCGAAGCGTTCGACCAGCGCGATCGGGTTCGCGACGAATTCGAACGGCGGCTGGCCGCCGATCCCGACGACGCCGGAGCACTGGCGCTTCGCGGCGAAATTCTGCTCGACGCCGGACGGCGGTCGGAAGCGGTCGCGTCGTTCCACAGGGCCTATGCGCTGGACGGCACTCGGCGGATGCGCCGATTGCTGCGTGACGCTTTGATGGATGGACTGCGCGAGGATTTTCCGACTTACGTCCGGCATAGCCAAGAACTGGAGTCTCTGGCGGACGACCCCGCCGTTCAGGCGGAGTATTTGCGACTGATGGCCGATGGCTGGCGGCGGCAGAAACGCTACGCGACGGCTTACGAATACTGTTTGAAACTGATCGATCCGGCGCCGGACGATCGCCCGCTGGAACCGCTCGACAAATCGCTCGCTGCGCGTCGCGACCGTTGGTTTCAGGGGCAACTCGCCATGCTGACGGAAGACATCGACGGCGGCGAAGCGGCCCAAATCGACGCCGACGTAGCGGCGCGGTCAAAGGCTGCCGCCGCCGCCGCGACCGGTCGGTTGCAGTGGTTCGTCGACTGTTTCGGAGGTCATCCCGCGTCGGCGTCGGCGCGCAAGGAACTGGCGAAACGGCTTGCCTCGGCCGGCCGCCGGCTTGAAGCGCAGTGGATGGCCGACGACGCCGGGCGCGTCGATCGGCCGCGTTCGTCCGAAGCGCCGTGGCCGCTCGGCGAAGTCGCTGTCGAAACTTACAAGACTACGGACTTGCAAAACGTGCCGTTCGGCCTGTTCCCGATCCCCATGCAGGGCGACGGCGGTTCTTCGGCCGGCGAAATCTCGCTCTATGTCGACGAGAGTCGTCAGTTGCTCGTCGCCAAGGACGACTGCGGACGCCGGGCGTGGCAGCTTTCGTTGATCGGCGAGGAACAAGCTCACGATCCCGGCTACAGCCGCGCCGAGGCCTTCGCCCGCGTCGAAGGACGGCTTCTGTTGGCGTCGTTGGGGCGCAATCTTTTGGCGATCGATGCGTCGGACGCCGGGCGGAACAAGCCCCCGCGCGTTCTTTGGGCACAAGACCTGCGGACCACGATCGGCGACCCGTTCGAGTTGGACCTGCCACTGTGGGGCGTCGCAAACCCGTTTTGGCAATTCCAGCAGCCTTTTGCCCGCGTGCAAAATCCGTCCAGCCTGCTGGATTCGATTGCCGGGCGCTACGTCTGCTTCCAGCGATCGAACCTTCTGACGGCGGTCGACCCGGCCAGCGGCGAAACGCTTTGGGCGAGGCAGAACGTGCCGTTGGGCAGCGAGCTTTTCGGCGACGACCGCTACGTGTTCGTTTTGCCGCCCGATCGCGAAGACGCACTGCTGCTTCGGGCGGCCGACGGCCAACTGCTGGGCGTCCGCCGTGTTCCGCGTTCGCACGTCCGCCGCGCGCAAACGAACGGCGAAGAAGTCTCGGTGTTTTCGCGTCTGAGCGAATTTTGCCTTGCCGCGCTCGGGCGGCGGCTGTTGTTATGGTGGCCCGAGGCCGAATGGCGCGAGTTGACGCTGGTCGATCCGTTGGAGGGCCGCGATTTGTGGCCGACGCGGCGATTTTCGACCGGTGCCCGGGCGTGCGTCGTCGGCGACGAGGCGGTCGGCGTCATGGAGCCGAGCGGCCGGTTTTTGCTGCTGGGTTTGCCCGACGGCCGAGTCCTCGCCGATTTGCGCCTGCACCCCGAGCCTTCGCTGATGGAGATTGTTTTGCAAAACTACGGCGGCCGCTATTTGCTGCTGGCCCATAGCGCGCCGCTGCCGGGCAAGAGCGAGCCGACGATCCAGCACCTGCCCGAGGGCTTTGCCAAACCGATTTATCGCGGCAAGCTGTACGGCATCGACGAACAGGGCGAATTGCTTTGGCCCGAGCCGGCGATCATCACCGATCAGACGCTGGCGGCGAACCAGCCGTCGGGTTTGCCGGTATTGACGTTTTGCCGCCAGACTTCGCGGCCGGGCCCAAGCGTTCCGCATCCGAAGATATCGCTCTTGTGCATCGACAAGCGGAACGGACGAACCATTCTGGAAAAAGAATTCGCCCAAATGCCGAGTTTTTTAACGATTTCCGGCGATCCGGAAAAAAAGACGGTCGAGCTGGTCATGCGGCGCGACACCGTCCGATTGACGTTTACCGACCGACCGCTTCCGCCGCCGACGGCCAGTCCGCCCGCACCGGCGGCGCAAGAAGGCTGGCTTCCGGACGCGCTTCGCCGGCTTCGCGAAGAGATAGGAACGGAATAACACAGCGATGATTATTTAGCTTCATTTTGCA
>CAYMQL010000125.1:0-5435 GCA_964392255.1 uncultured Planctomycetaceae bacterium
TTTGCAGTTCCTTTTTTCCTTCCTCCTTCATCCCTCATCCTTCCTCCTTCCCATGCCCCCCCCAGCCCAACGACACCCGCTAATCGCCGGCTCGATGATTACAAGCTTCGGCACGCTGGTCAGTCATGTGCTGGGGATGCTGCGCGACATTAGCACGGCCGCGCTGCTGGGGCTGGCCGGCGGGGGGGTGATGGACGCCTTCGTCATCGCCTTTCGCATCCCGAATCTGTTCCGCCGCCTGTTCGGCGAAGGGGCACTGACGGCCAGCTACCTGCCGGTGCTGACGGCTCAACTGGAAAACGATCGGCAGGCGGCCCGGCAGTTGGCTAGCGTTGTGGTGACGCTTCTGGCCGTGTTGTTGACGGGCGTGGTCGCCGTCGGCGAACTGCTGCTCGGGGTGATTTGGTTTTTTTGGGGCGACGTGCCCGGCTTGGAACTCTTGTTGGGCCTTACGGCCGTGATGTTGCCGTATCTGGTGCTGATCTGCGTGGCTGCGCAACTGACCACCATGCTGCACGCCTCGCAGCATTTCGCCGTGCCCTCGCTGACACCGATCATTCTGAACGTTGTTTGGCTTGCGGCGGCTTGGACCGTCGCGCCGTGGTTCGCTCCGAATCGTGCGGCGCAGGCCTACGTTCTGGCGGCGGGCGTGCTCGCGGCCGGCGTGCTGCAAGTCGCGGTGCAACTGCCCATGCTGCGGCGGCTGGGCTTTCGCTTTGACTACAACTGGACGGCCGCCCGCGAAGGGCTCGCGAAAATCGTCCGCAACATGGCCCCGATGCTGCTGGGATTGGCCGTCACGCAAATCAACACGCTCAACGATAGCCTGATCGCGTGGGGGCTAGCCGCCGCGCCCGACGGACCGCAGACAATCGCCTGGCTGGGCCATGCGGTGCGTTATCCCATGAAACAAGGGGCGGCGGCGGCTCTGTATTACGGCGAACGGATGTACGAGTTTCCCCTGGGCATCGTCGGCGCGGCGGTGGCCGTGGCCATTTTTCCACTCTTAAGCCGCCATGCCGCCCGGGGCGACCGCCGGCAGTTGGCCGCCGACATGACGCTCGGCCTGCGGCTGGTATTCTGTTTGGGCCTGCCTGCGGGCGTCGGTTTGATGCTGTTGGCCGAGCCCATTGCGAGGCTCCTGTTCCAGCACGGCAGTTTTGGGCCCGACGACACGGCCCGGGCCGCGCGGACTATCGCCTTCTACTCCACGGGCGTTTGGGCCTACTGCTCGACGCTCGTGCTGGTGCGGGGGTTTTACGCGACCAACGACTGCCGCACGCCGGTCCGCGTGGCCGCGTGGATCGTCGGGCTCAATTTGGCCCTGAATCTGACGCTGATCTGGCCGCTGGCCGAAGCGGGATTGGCGCTATCAACGTCGCTCGCCGCCGCCGTGCAGTTGTTCGTGCTTTTGCGCATCTTTTCGCGCCGCCAAGCGCCGTTGGTTTGGCGGGCTCTCCTCCCGACGGTTGGAAGGACGATTCTGGCTGCGTCGGCGATGGCCGGCGCGGTCGTCATTGCCCTCAGATTCGTGCCCCATGCAGACCGACTCGCCGGCAAGATGCTCGAGGCGGGCGTTCCGATTATTGTCGGCGCAGCGGTCTATGCAATCGCGTATCGGTTGTTGGGCGGACGCGAGTTGGGTATGCTGTTGTACGGAAATCAATCCTCCCATGAAACAGGTCATCGCCGTCGTTAAGCCGTATTTGGTCGAGAAAGTGCTCGACGCGCTGAAGCTCGCGCCGATCGAGGCCTGCGGCGTCTCCGAGGTCAAAGGCTACGGCCGGCAGAAAAGCTATCTCGACGAGTACCACGGCAGCGAATACTCGATGGCCTACCTACCCAAGGTCGAAATCATGCTCTGGGTCGAGGACCCGCGCGTCGACGAAGTGGTGCGGACCCTCGTCGAGGTGGCTCGCACCGGACGCATGGGCGACGGCAAAATCTTCGTGCTGCCGGTGCTCGGAGAAGAACTGGCGTAAAGCTGCGGCAAGCGTTCAGCCCACGCCGGGCGAATGGTAATCGGCGTTGCCGAGATATTCGAGTACGTCGGCGGCATCTGCCCAGATGGGCCGCATGCACTGCTCGCGCAGCGCCTGGCGCACGGCGTTCTTCTGATCTCGGTTGAGACAGCCTTGCCCCGTGATTTTCGTGACGATCGGATCGTCGCCGTCGGCCAGCGCCGTCAGCGCCCAGCGCGTGACGAGTTGGTACGACGCGATGCCCCGGAGCCGCTTGCCGTCGGGCGTAGCGGTGAACTTCAGCTCGACAAGCTGGAACTCGCCGTGAGCGGGAATGTCCTGCCGGTTGCGTTTTGCGCTGAGGAAGCCCGCGCCGCCGCGGAGCATCCATCCGCGCCCGTCGTTTTGCCACGCGGCCACCAACTGCGTCCGGTCGCAGATCAAATAGTGGCTTTCGCGGTTAAGCCGCGTGGGCAAAGGCGGCGGCGGAGGCAGCCCTTCTTGCGAATCAGGCCGAATCTCCGTCGGCCCGGCCGCTTCCGCCGCAACCGCGCCGACCGGTTCGGCCGCCGGGGCCGTGATCAAAACCGGCTGCGCACACTTCGGGCATTTGCGCGTCTGGCCGACCAGCTCGTCTTTGGCGTTGAGTTTGCTGCCGCAGCCCGGACAAATGATGCGAATCATCGCGAAAATCTCCGGGGACTGAACCAAGCTCTCTCCCCCCCAAACACGGTAACGCATCCCGCAAACCTTGTCAACTTCCCGCCTTCAGAGGCATGCGACCCAAGCCAATCGGCCTGCACAATTGCGTCCCCACGGGCAAAACCTTAAAATCTAAGGGTCTTTGCAGCGGATGATGATTGATGGCAGCGGGAGATCGAACAGTCGTGCACCTGGACCATTTGCCCGGTACATTCTTTGGACCCTCCAATCTCGTGGAGCTCCTGCTGCACCGTGCGCGCTGCCAGCCGAACGACATCGCTTTCACCTATCTGGTCGACGGCGAGAACGAGCAGCTTCACCTGACCTATCGCGAGCTGGACCGGCAAGCCCGGGCCATCGGCGCTTGGCTCGAGTCGCACGGTCTGGTGGGCGAGCGGGCGCTCTTGCTCTATCCGGCGGGGCTAGAGTTCATCGCGGCATTCTTCGGCTGCCTGTATGCCGGCGTGGTTGCCGTGCCGGTCTACCCCCCCCGGCGCAACCGATCGCTGAATCGCATTCAGGCCATCGCCGACGACGCCGAAGCCCGCGTGGCGCTAACGACCGATCTGGTTCTCAACCGGGTGCTGCCCCTGATCGACGAAACGCCGCACCTGAAACAGCTCACTTGGCTGCCCACCTGCCAGGTGCCGCTCGAAATGGAACAAGAGTGGACCATGCCCGACGTGCATGGCGACACGCTCGCGTTTCTGCAATACACCTCGGGCTCGACCGGCACGCCGAAAGGCGTCGTCCTGAGCCACGCCAACTTGGTGCATAACTCGGCGCTGATTTCGCATTCGTTCGAGCACACCTGCTCGAGCACGGGCGTATTTTGGCTGCCCAGCTACCACGACATGGGCCTGATCGGCGGCATCCTGCAACCGCTCTACGTCGGTCGGCCGAATGTTTTGATGTCGCCGATGAGTTTTTTGCAGAAGCCGTATCGCTGGCTCTCGGCTATCTCGCGGTTCCACGGCACCACGAGCGGCGGGCCGAACTTTGCCTACGACCTGTGCGTCCGAAAAATCACGCCCGAACAACGAAAGACGCTCGATCTGAGCCATTGGCGCGTGGCGTTCAACGGGGCGGAGCCGGTGCGGCCCGAAACGCTCGACGCCTTCGCCGAAACGTTCGCCCCGTGCGGTTTCCGCCGCGAGGCCTTCTTCCCGTGCTTTGGATTGGCCGAAGCGACGCTGATTGTTTCGGGCGGCTACGCCCAGACGCCGCCGGTCGTGCGCAGTTTCGACGCCGCCGGGCTGGCCCGACGCGAGGTGATCGATGCCGATCCCGACGACGAAGGCGTCCGCGCGTTGGTCGGCTGCGGCCAGAACTTGCCCGATCAAAAGATCGTCATCGCCGATCCCGACTCACTGACCGCCTGCCCGGCCGGTCGCGTCGGCGAGATTTGGGTCCACGGCCCGAGCGTGGCGCAAGGCTACTGGCAGCGGCCCGACGCCACGGAACAGATGTTTCGCGCCCGGCTGAGCGACACCGGCGAAGGGCCCTTCCTGCGGACCGGCGACTTGGGTTTTTTGCAGGACGGCGAGCTTTTTGTCACCGGCCGGCTGAAAGACTTGATCATCGTCCACGGAGTCAATTACTATCCGCAGGACATCGAGCGCACGGTGCAGCAGAGCCATCCGCGGCTGCGGCCCGATTGCGGGGCGGCGTTCACCGTCGAGGTCGGCGGCCGCGAGCAGTTTATCATCGTGCAAGAAGTGGAACGCCACAAGCGATCGGACTTCAGCGGCATCTTCGACGCGATTCGCCGCGCTGTGGCCCTCGAACACGAATTGGCCCCCGACGCAATCGTGCTGATTCGGGCGGGCAGCGTGCCGAAAACCTCCAGCGGTAAGATTCAGCGCCACGCCTGCCGCGACGGCTTTTTGGCGGGCACGCTCGGGGTTGTCGGACAGTGGCGGGCCACCGACGCCCCGGCCGATGCTTCCGCTGAGACAGAGTCTGCGGCGGCCGAATTGCGCGAAATCAAGGTGTCAGCCCCGCGGCCGGCCACGGCCCGCGGCGGAAACGGCCGCCATCGCCCGCTGAACGAGCCGCTCGCGCGCTTGGTCGTCGAAGAAATCCGCCGTGTGGCCAAAGAGCGGGCCAACGGACTAACGCTCGACTCGTCGATCGTCGAGACGGGCATGGATTCGTTGGAACGAATGGAAATTCTCGCCTCGCTCGAAGAAAAGTTCGGCGGCCGCTTCCCCGAAGAGATTTTGCCCGAACTGGAAACCACCCGGCAACTCGTGGCGGCGGTCGAAAAATATCTGGGCACCGAGCCGCGTCCGGCCGGCCAGCGCCCCGCGGATGTCGAGATTCCGCCGGCCACGTACCAATTCGACCAGTTCCCCGAATACGTCCGGCTGCGCGAAACAATCGAGGCCGTGCTGGCGACCGGCTTGGGCAATCCGTACTTCACTGTCCACGACGGCCCCACGACCGATCGCACGTTGATCGACGGGCGCGAGTACATCAATTTTTCGAGCTTCAACTATTTGGGCATGTCGGGCGACCCGGCGATTGCCGCGGCCGCCAAAGCCGCCATCGACCGCTACGGCACCAGCGCGTCGGCCAGCCGGTTGGTGTCGGGCCAAAAGTGCGTTCACGTCGAACTGGACCAGACGATCTCGCGCTTTCTCGGCACCGAAGACACGATCACCCTCGGCGCCGGCCACGGCACGAACGAGAGCGTGATTGGCCACCTGATGGGGCCCGGCGACCTGATCCTGCACGACGCCCTGGCCCACAACAGCATTGTGCAGGGCA
>CAYMQL010000125.1:5445-6922 GCA_964392255.1 uncultured Planctomycetaceae bacterium
CACAACGACTGGCAGGCCGCCGACAAGCTGTTGGAGCAATACCGGCACGAGTATCGCCGCGTGTTGCTGGCCATCGAGGGCGTTTACAGCATGGACGGCGACATCGCCCCGCTGCCCGAGTTCATCGAGGTCAAAAAGCGGCACAAGGCCCTGCTGATGATCGACGAGGCCCATTCGATCGGCGTGCTGGGGCCGACGGGCCGCGGCCTCGCCGAGCATTTCGGGGTGAACCGCGGCGACGTGGACATCTGGATGGCCACGCTGAGCAAGGCCCTCGGCGGGTTCGGCGGCTATATTTCGGGCTCGAAGGCGATGGTCGAGTATCTGCGCTACACGACGCCGGGCTTTGTGTTTGCCACGGGCATGCCGCCGGCGATGGCCGCCGCCGCGATGGAGGCCCTCCGATTGCTCGAGGCCGAGCCCGAGCGGTTGACCCGGCTGCACGAGAACTCGCGGCTGTTCCTTGAGCTTGCCCGGCGGCACGGTCTGAACACCGGCACGAGCCAGGGCACGCCGGTGGTGCCGATCATCCTCGGCAACTCGCTGCATTGCATGCAGCTTTCCAGCGCGATGCGCGGCCGCGGCGTGAATGTGCAGCCGATCGTCCATCCGGCGGTCGAGGAGCACGCCTCGCGGGTGCGGTATTTCATCACGGCCAAGCACAACGAACAACAGATACGATACACCGTCGACGCGATGGTGGAGGAGTTGGAAAAGATCGAGCCGAGCTACCTGGCCCGCACTTGCGACGGCGCCGCCGTGGCCGGTTAATACTCAGAGAGGTGTTGCTTTGCTTACTGAACAGGAGATTTCTCGCGCGTGGCGTACCCTTTTTCGCGATGCCCGGCCTATCGACGAGGTGATGGCGAAGGCCGAGCAGCTTTTAGACGAGCTTCGGCCGGAGAGTCCGCTGCGCCATCGACTGGGCACGGAATTGGACGAACTTCGGCGCCGCGCGAGCCAGAAGGTTTGATCGCGCCACGCGGCGGGGATCGCAATGACGCGAAAAATAGCCGGGAGCCAACGGCTCCCGGAAAGAGGTTCGCGCTCTATGCACGCTCCGGGAGCTGTTAGCTCTACTGCGCAGGATCGTTTGCATTTCCATCTGCAAAGATCATCGTATTTGTGGGCCGAAGGCCCTGCCGTTCTCCCAGCCCCGGGCAACGCCCCTCGTTGTTACACACGACTCAAGGCGCGTATGTTTACGCCCGTTTACGGGCGTTTCCGCGAAGCGGTATTAGGCCCGGCGTTTACGCCGGGCTCTGCGGGGAATGCACGATACACAACAGTCAGGCCCGTTCACGGGCCTCATCTCTATGCCATTTCATTTGCCGAATCGCAGTCAAACGAACAGGAACCCCGTAAACGGGGTTGACACATTATTCGTATTGCACCCATTTCGACCCGGCGTGAACGCCGGGCCTAATACCGCCTGCGGCGGACAAGGGGCGTAAACGCCCCTGATGTTCACAATTCA
>CAYMQL010000126.1:0-6916 GCA_964392255.1 uncultured Planctomycetaceae bacterium
CGGCCCATGCCGCCGCAGCCCAACTCGGCCAGCAGTTGATACTCGCCGAGCATGGCCGGCATGCTGGCGGCCGACGCGGCTTCCTGGGAAAAGGGGACAGTCCCCATTTGCCGGAACGGCCCTTCGGGTGCTGCGCACAAATGGGGACTGTCCCCTTTTCCCGCCGGCATCGCCATTGCTTCGTTCAAGACGGCCTGAAACGCCTGCTCGGCCAGACACGATCGGCCTCCGGGCGGAGTCTGCAAGTGGCCGACCAGCGTATCGTCGGCGTCGGCCAAGGCGGCCATCGCGGCCTGGCATTCGGGGCACGATTCGAGATGTCGGGCCAGTTCGTCCGACTGGGCGTCGGGAAGCATGCCGACCGCATATTGGAGAAGCGTCTCGCGGCTTGGACAAACGGCGGCGGTCATTTTTTCATCCTTTCGGCAAGTGCTTCTTGCTTTAGCATAACGGATTGGCCGTCCGGCTGAAGCAGGACGGAGTCGCAATCGTAATCACGGCAATTGAGAGTCAACAAACGCTCTCCTACAAGAAAGAACGCAGAGACCTTACACCATTTTTGGCGATTTCGCTAATTCCTTGCCGGATAATGCTTTACGAATACTGCCGCCTCGGGCCGGAAGCAAGACAAATCCGCCGGCTGTGCTACACTTCTGTTGATGGAACCCGTCTTTCAGCAACTTGGAATTGCGCTCTTGCTCGGCCTGTTGGTCGGACTGCAACGCGAGCACGCCGCCAGCGGTCTGGCCGGCATGCGCACGTTTCCGCTGATTACGGTGCTTGGCAGCGTCGCGGCCCTGTTGGCCGACCACTTTCGCGAGAGCTGGATTTTGGCGGCCGGGCTAGCGGGCGTCGCGGCCGTAATGATCGTCGGCCATCTGATGCAGCCGGCCGGAAGAGCGGACCGATCCAATTTGCAGGAACGGCCCGATGGGGGCGGCACGCCAACTGGGCCTGTGCCCTATTCCGCTCACGGCACGACGACCGACGCGGCGATGCTGCTGATGTACGCCGTTGGGGCGTTGGTCGTGATTGGTCCGATGCCGGCGGCCATCGCCGTCGGCGGCGGCGTGGCCGTGCTGTTGCAATTCAAGCCCGAGTTGCACAGCGTCGCCCGGCGGTTGGGCGACGAGGACCTGCGGGCGATCATGCAGTTCGTTTTGATCACGTGCATCATTCTGCCGGTTCTGCCGAATCGCAACTACGGCCCTTCGAGCTGGCTGGGGATTGACCCCGCATCGTTGGACGTGATCAACCCGTTTCAGACGTGGCTGATGGTGGTGCTGGTCGTGGGCCTCAGCCTGGGCGGCTACATCATCTACAAGTTTTTCGGCCGCGGGGCCGGCATTTTGTTGGGCGGCGTGCTGGGCGGCGCCATATCGAGCACCGCCACCACGGTGAGCTACGCCCGGGGCGCGCGCGACGACCGCGAGGCGGCCCGGTCGGCCGCGGTCATTATTATGATCGCCTCGACGGTCATGTACCTGCGCGTTCTGGCGGCCGTGGCTTTCGTGTCGCCCGGTTTTTTGTGGACCGTGCTTCCGCCGATCATGACGCTTACGGCATTGACGCTTGTGCCGGCGTTGGTCGTTGGGTTTCGGGCCATGCAGCAGCCGGCGGCAATGCCCGAGCAGAAGAACCCTACGCAGTTGAAGTCGGCCGTGATTTTTGCCGCGCTTTATGCGTTGGTGCTGTTCGGGCTGGCCGCGGCCAAATACTACTGGAACAACCGGGGGCTCTACGCCGTCGCATTTTTGTCGGGCCTGACCGAGATGGACGCCCTGACGCTGTCGACCGCGCGGATGTCGCTTCGCGACCCGTCGGTGGCCGTCGACGGCTGGCGTCTGATCGTCGCGGCGGCGCTGGCCAATCTGGCGTCGAAGGCCGCGATTGCCGGCCTTTTGGGCGGCTGGCGATTCCTGTTGCGAATCGCGATATTGTTCGCCGTGCCGATGCTCGGCGGCGCTGCGCTGCTGGCGTGGTTCTAGAGGTTTTGCTACAATGGCTGCATGATAAACATTTCAGAACAGATTGCCTATTGGCGGGGCAGCGCCGAGGAGGACATGGCGGTCGGGCGCGATCTGATCGAGCGCAAAAAGTATCGCCACGGCCTGTTCTTCGTCCATCTTGCGTTGGAGAAAGCCCTGAAGGCACACGTGTGCCGTGCCACGGGCGATACGCCGCCCCGCATTCACAACCTTGTTCGTTTGTGTGAGTTGGCACGCCTTCAGCCAACGCAAATCCATCTCGACACGTTCGCGAATATCAATGATTTCAATATTGAAGGGCGATACCCCCTCAACCTTCAGCCGTCGCCCAATGCGGCCGAAGCCCAGGACTATCTGGATAGCGCAAACGAGGTGTTCCGGTGGTTGAACAGTCCATCGTTACAGTAGCGAAAAACTATCTTCGATCGCTCAAGCTGGCAGGCGTGCCTGTTCAGTTTGCGGTTTTGTTCGGTTCCTGGGTTCATGGAACGCCGCATCGGTGGAGCGACATTGATTTGCTTGTGGTGTCGCCTCAATTTGACAATGCCACAAATCGCCAGTATGTGGATCTCCTGTGGCGTCAAGCGGCAAGGGTCGACAGTCGCATCGAACCAATTGCCTGCGGCGAAAGGCAGTGGAAGGAAAACCATTCCAGCCCCATTCTCGAAATCGCCCGGCGCGAGGGCCAATGTATCGCGTTGGACGAGGAGCCCGCGCAAACGACGTAGCGGCGTCCGCAAGTACTCCTCACGCTCCGTGTGAGGAATTGTGTCGAGAGGCTTCCGCTTTCCCATCCTCACGCGAATCGCGAGGAGTACATGGGCCGAACAATTCGGGGCGGCTATTGCCCCGGCCGTCGCCAGGGGTTTTGCGACAGCGTGCGCTGCGCCGAGGCAGTCGGCGGCGATTGCATAGCCGGGGGCGGAGCGGCCGCCTCGGCCAAATTCACCACCGCCGCGTTCGGATAGCTCGGCATCGACCACAATGCGGTCGCATCGCCCGACAGACGGTTGATCTCGACGTTGCCCAGATCGATTCGCATGTCGAGCTGCGCCGCGGGACACTTGATCTGCACCGTCGTGGGCAGGACCAGCCCGCTGAGCGGGTCGCGGCGATGCCCGCCGGCTACGGAACTGGCCACAAGCTGCCGCCGCGCGTCGAACACGTATTGCTCCAAAATCCAGCCTTGCGAGCCGTCGAGGATTGTGATTTTGGTGACCGGACCTTCGGGCGTGTTGCGAATGGTGTCGATCCGCAGCTTGTCGTTCGGCAGATATTGCGGCCCTTGATGCGGCAGCGCGGGGTCGAACTCCGTGATGCCCAATGCTTCGATCAGCCAATCGGGATCGAACGGAACCGTGCGCCGCGCCGGACACGCGGCCCATTGGTCGTGTCGGCAGAAGTAGACGGCCGGCGGCTGCTCGCGCCGCACCCAAAACCAGAACAGCTCGTCGTTGCTTCCGACGTCGAGCTCGGCGCCCAACATGCCGGTGCCCGCCCGAAGCCGGAATCGCCGCTGCCGCTCGAAGGCCACGCTGGCCCCCAGCGACGGAAAGCCCGAGCCGCTCAGCGAAGCTCGATTGGTCGAAAACGAACGAATCTGCGAACTGTTGCGGTTGGCTACCTCGATGACTTGTTCGAGCGTAGGCGACGGCGGCAGCACGCGCGGCAGCGGCGCCGCGCGTTGCAACATCTGCGGGCAACTCGCCCCGCTCAGCGCGAACGTGCCGGCGACGATCAACAGCAGCCAGCAGCGGCGTAGAGAATGACGAAGCACGAATGACGAATGACGAAGTCCACGCAACGGGGCAATCGCCTCGCGATGGCGTGCAAAGGCATGGAATTCGTCATTCGTCATTCGTGCTTCGTCATTCATTGCTTTATTGCAGCAACGCCGCCAACTCTTCCTGAATTTGCTCGACCCTCGGCTCGTCGGGCATGACAACCAGTACTTGATACGTCGCTTCGCGGCGCGGACAGTAAACAACCAGCAACTCGCGGCCCTGCGCGTCGCGGTTCTCTTCCTCCAGCCGAAACACCCGGCGCCGGATTAAAAGCAGCGTGAGCACGTAAAGCATGTCCTGTCGGTCGGGCTGCTCGGCCAACTGGTCCCAGAAGTCGAGCATCACGTCGTTCGGGGCCCAGTGTTTGCGGGCGGCCGTCCGATCAGGCACTTGCGACTTCCACCAGCCCAACGCATCCTCCGGCGGCCCTTGCCAGGCGTCGGCCGCAAAGTCGACCCGCTTCAGGTCTGCTCCTTCGGCCATCAGGACGGAGTAGTAGCATTCGCCGGGCGCGAATTCCCGCCCGGTCACGCTGCAATGCCGGCTGCTGCGCTGTACTTCGTAATCCATTCGAGGCAACTCTGGGACGGCGAAGGGTATCCGAAACGGGCAGCCGACGCAATGGAGCCTGGCAAACGCCGCAATCCCCTTATTTTGCCAAGGTTTGCGGCCGATGATATCAACGGCGAAAACAGCCCCCGACCCATCTTTCCAAGACCGCTCTAGTTTGATATATTCAGGGATTCTTTGATCCACATGGCGATTTTCGGAGACTTTTGATATGGCAAAACCGCACCGCGCCCTGAAGAAGGCCAACCACGGCAAACGTCCCGCAAACGCAAAGGCCCGCCGGGCCAAACGCCGCTTGGTTCGCACCTAGTCCGCTCGCGAGGAACACGTCGTGGCCAAGAAAGAACTGATCCTCGATTTCTCCGCGTACGACCTGAACAACGTCGTGGCCGACACGGAGCAGATCCGCCGGTACAATCCGCAGCGCTTCGAAATGGAGCAACTGACGGCAACCTGCTTTGAAGATCCGCAGAACAACGTCTGCGTTGGTTACAAAGACCTGACGCCGAACGAGTTTTGGGTGCGGGGACACATGCCCGGAATGCCGCTGATGCCGGGCGTCATCATGTGCGAAGCGGCCGCCCAGTTGGCCAGCTACTACAGCCATCGTTACAATCTGATGGAAGGCGTGATCGGCTTCGGCGGGCTGCAAGACGTTCGCTTCCGCGGCGTGGTGCGCCCCGGCGACCGCTTCGTGATCGTTAGCCGCTTGTTAAAGCTCCGCCGCTCGATTATGACCTGCGAATTCCAGTGCTTCGTCGGACAAAATCTCGTCTGCGAAGGCATCCTCAAGGGCGTTTCCATCCCCTTGGAACAGATCAGCAGCGAACCGGCCAACTGACGGAGCGACCTCGGCTGCCAATCTCCGCTACCGGCTGCCAATCTCCGCTATCGGCCGCTCCAACGCCGCCGGCAGCCGATCATCATCAAAACGCCGATCGCCAACAGCACGAAACTGCCCGGCTCCGGCACGGGCGTTGTGCTGGAATAGGCCGCGACGTCCTGGTTCCAGTGCTGCCCCAAGTAGGACAGGTCGGAGATGTCGACTTTGCCGTCGTAGTTGAAATCGCCTTGGGCCCAAACCTTGCCGCTGCCGTTCCAGTTCTGGCCGAGGACCGAAAGGTCGGAGATGTCGACCGATCCATCCAGCCTGGCATCGCCGTAGAGCGTTGCGGTCACGTAGACCTGATAGTTCGACGTGGTTTTCCAGCCTAGTGCGCGATCGCCGTCGGCGGTCGAGCTTTGAAACTGGCCGACGTCGAAGTGGGTTGCGCTGCCGGCGTGGAAGCTGGCCGCCAGAAGGCTTGCGATCGTCGCGCTCGGGTCGCTTCCGCCGGAATAGTCGAACACCATCGTGCCGTCTTTGATGTCGGCGCCGCCGAGATTGAGCACCGGGTTGTGAGCGCCCGGGCCGTTCAGTTGCAGCACTCCGCCTTCGAGGGTCGTCTTGCCGGTGTAGCTGTTCGCGCTGCCGAGGGTGACTTTGCCGCTTCCCTGTTTCAGCAAGGTCGTGTCGCCGGCGATGCCCTTGCTGCCGGCGACGACGAAATCCTTGCTAATGTTGTTGAATGCGACGCTGCCCGGCGAGACGTCGGCGACGCTAATGTCGACGGTGGTTGTGCCTGAGGCCGAGTCGTCGAAGGTCACAAAATCGCCGTCGGCATAGACGATCGCCGCGCCGCCGTCGCGCCGCCAATTGCCCGATCCGGCCGTGACGCTCCAGGCGCTGCTCGTGCCTCCCGTCCAAAAAATTGCGTTGGGAGTGCCGTTTTTCTCAACGATGTAGGCCACCGGCGCTTTGCCGGTTGCGATCGGCGGGGCGGGGTCGACGTTCGCCACGTCGCACCAGAACGGGTCGGGCACCCAACTGAACTTCATGAACATGATCTTGTCTTCTTCCCAACCGCCGTTTCCGTCGAGGCCGCCGTCGGCCGTGGCGTGACCGTCGTTCGGCTGCGCGTTCACACCCGTCAGATTGCTCCAGTTCGTATAGCCCCAAGGCTCGCCGGTGACCCAGGTCCAGTTGGTGTTGCTGTACGAAGGCCCGAACGTGACCGGCAGCGGATTCTGTTGGGCGCCGATCCAGGGACCAAAATAGCCCCAACCCACATTTTGCCAGTAGCTGGGATAAGCCGAAATGGAAATCAAGTTATTGATGAAGGCCGTTTCCGCGGCCGAGGTAATGGTGACCAAATAGCCGCCCTGGGCTTCCGCCGCCGCCTTGGCGTCGGTCCAGGGAATGCCCATGCCTGTCCCAAGCACGTTCGGCGCCGTGATGACCTCGTACCAATGCCCGTTGCCGCCGCTTTCGACGGTCCACTGGACCGCAGCGCCGTCGGCTGCGCCCGATGCCATGAACAACGCCGCCGCGCTTAGCAATGCCAGCGTCCAACGCATAACCGAACCTCTCTCCCTGTTCGCAACGGCTCGTAGAATAAATGCCGTGTGTCTCGGTTGGTGAAATAATCTCTGCCAAAAACGGAACTGTACCGAATTATGTGTCAGGTAATCCACAGCCCACGAAATTCCCGGCAAAGGGGACAGTCCCATTTTCGCTGACACGAAAATTGGGAC
>CAYMQL010000127.1:0-6857 GCA_964392255.1 uncultured Planctomycetaceae bacterium
TACGTCACCGGCCGGGCGGTCCTCGACTTTTTCGATGCGCTGGCCGAGCGGCAGGGCGCGGGAGGGCAAGCTGATGGCTGATATTGCAGCAATCAAGAGCGCAGCCCGTGGCCGATGGCGCGAAATCATCCCCGCTGTTACCACCATCCCCTTGGAATCGCTCGACAGCAATCGCCATGGCCCATGCCCACGCTGCGGCGGAACGGATCGGTTTCGGCCTTTCGATGATTTTGCCGAGACTGGCGGTGTCTATTGCAACCAATGCCATGCCGAGAAAAACAGCGACGGCATCGCCACACTTCAATGGGCGCTTGGCATCGACTTCAAGACGGCAATCAAGTTGCTGGCCGACTATCTCGGCATGAACGGCAGCGGCAGAGCGAAGGCCAGTAACGGAAAGCCGAAGGCCACCAAGGAAAAACAGTTGACCGAGAGCGCCAAGAAGATCGAACCAGTCAGCGCGGCCAGTGCGGATGCCGTGGTACAGTGCTATTGCACAGGAAAGCCACCTATCACGCCGGACGGCATCAGGCAATGCGGCGGCGTGCCGGTTCGATGGGGCAATTTTGTTTGCCTCCAGTTCTATGGCCGCAACCCAATCGACAGCACAGAGCCCACCGCCATCGTCTTGTGCCGAAACGACGGGAAACCTTTTCCGCCGGTCGGGAAGCTGGGCGAGCGCAAGACGCACACGTTGGGCGGATCGGTCAATTCGTGGATGTTCTCCGGCAATGCCGGACAAGTCCGGGCTGCCCATACGATCATCGAGGTTGAAGGCATCGCAGACTGGCTTGCCATAACCTCTGCCGACCTACCTTCGGGCGTGGTTGCTGTCACGGAAACGGCCGGCGCCAAGGCACGCGGAAAGCTGCCGAGGCCGTGGGCCGTAGGCAAACGGATCATCGTCGCGGGCGATGCCGACGGACCAGGCCAAGATGGGCAGCGGCGATCCGCGGTAGCGTATTTTCAAGCGGGAGCGGATGAAGTGCTGCTGGCACAACTCCCCTATTCCGTCGAGAAAGACCACGGAAAAGACTTGCGTGATTATCTCTTGGAGGGCAAGACACTCGCCGACCTACCAATGGTGGCCGCAACAGCGGAACAGGTTGCGGAGTGGAAAAAAACCAAGGTGGCGGAGCGATCCGGGGCAGAGCGTGAAATCGTGGTCGGCACTGACGAAAGCCGCGTTATCGACGAGGCAATCAAAGCCCTTGCGACCTGCCAAAACATCTATCAGCGGGGCGGGTGTCTGGTGCAAGTGGTCGAGGGGACCGATCCGCCGAGAGGCATCGCACGGGCGAAAGAGGCCCCACGGATCGGTACGGCCCGGTTTGCGAGAATCCGGGAATTGCTGGCCGATGCTGCCACTTGGCTGCGCCCGGACGGAGAAGGCGAGACGGAACAAATCCATCCGCCCGATTGGGTAGTCAAAGGAATCGACGCCCGCGGCCAGTGGCGGGGAATCCGCCGGCTGGAGGCGGTTGTCGAATCACCCGTGTTGCGTGCGGATGGCACAGTTCTACAAGTGCCCGGATACGATGAATCGACTGGCTTACTATTTCGGCCGGAAACAACATTCCCACCGACGCCAGAGCGGCCCACGCGAGCCGATGCCTTACACGGCGTGCAATCGCTCTTGGATGTGGTCCAAGATTTTCCGTTCAGCACAGAAGCCCACCAGGCCGCATGGCTGGCCAGTGCGTTGACGCCGCTGGCCCGCTACGCCTTCCACGGTCCGTCCCCGCTCTACTTGTTCGACGCGAATGTCCGGGGCTGCGGCAAGAGCCTCTTGACCGATGCAACGTCGATAATCATCGCCGGTCGGCCGATGGCCCGAATGGCCCTGCCCCATGACGACGACGAAACCCGGAAGAGAATCACCGCACTGGCCGTGGCCGGCGAGCCCCTAATCCTGATCGACAACTTGCCCGCCGGCGGTTTCGGCAGTCCGAGTCTTGACGCCGCACTGACCGCGACATCATGGTCAGATCGGATTCTAGGGCAGAGCGCCATGGTATCGGGCGTGCCGCTCTATGCGACGTGGTACGCCACTGGCAACAATGTGGTGTTGGTCGGCGACACTGCCCGCCGCGTGGTGCATATTCGGCTGGAATCGCCCCTGGAAAACCCAGAGGAGCGCGCCGGCTTTCGCCATGCCGACTTGCTGGCGTGGGTGCGCAGTGAGCGCCCCAGGTTGACCACCGCGGCCGCAACCATTCTGGCCGCCTACTGCGCCGCCGGTCGGCCGGATATGGGGCTGGCACCGTGGGGCAGTTTCGAGGGGTGGTCAAACCTTGTGCGGCAGGCCGTGGTGTGGACTGGCTTGCCCGATCCCGGAGCGACAAGAACGGAGTTGACCAGCCAATCAGACCGGGAGGCCGTGGCCCTGCGCCAGCTTATTGCCGGGTGGCAGGAAATCGACCCGGGCGGGCGCGGGATGACGATCGCGGCCGTACTGCGGGAATTGGCAGAGTTGCCGCCAGACCACTACGAAGCACTCCGCACCGCTCTGTGGGAACTGGCACCGCCACGCGACGGCAAAACACTGAATGCCCGTAGCATCGGCATGAAGTTGCACCATCTACGCCGACGCGTTGTTGGCGGAAAGTACCTCGACCAGCGGTCCCAGAGAAATACAGCAGTGTGGTTTGTTGGTGGGACTGGTGGGACTGGTGGGACTATCCTTGACTCCGCACGCACGGGTGCGCACGCGCACACGCGCGAGAATCCTACAGGGGCCGGAATTAGTCCCACTAGTCCCCTTAGTCCCACGCCCGATCCTGCCGACTGCTTTCACGATTGGGTGGACACCCGCAACGGCGACGGCCGGGTCAAGCGCACGTGTCGGCTATGCGGCGAGTTCTACGGCTACATCCAAAGCGAGGTGAGAACATGAGCGAGTTACCAAACCTAGACACGATAGACGACCTCGGGCGCAACGATCCCGACCCCTTCGCACCGTTCATCGGCAAGACGCTGGAGGAGTTGGACGCGATGGACGAGGCCGCGTCCGAGCCAGTTGCGCCGCACGACACACAGACGGAGGCAGGCGACACGTAAGCGAGCAATTACCCCCCCCATTTTTCCAAGGAGTTTTTCAGAATGGCGAAAACGAAAATCCAAAATCCAGAATTGCCCGCGGCCGACGTGTTCGACCAGCCCCCGGGTGCCGAACAATGGCGGGCGCTGGCCGAGGCGCTTGCATCGGGCGATGCCCAAACCGCGAGGGCAATCCTAGCGGCAAACCAATTGCCGGTTGGGCTTGCGAAGCCGCTATCGAAGATTCGCCCCGAAGCCGAACGGCTCCAGGCAATCGTCGCCGCCGACGTTTTGCAATCGCAGATCGACGCGGCAATGGTTGAGCGAGGCATGATTCAACAGTCCCATCCCAAAACGGTTGAAGATGCGCAGGAAATCGGGAAAACTCTGGCGGCCCTGATCGTCGAAATCGCTTCGATGGAGGCCCGGCACAGCGCGGCGGCCAACGCGAGAAGCGAACTTGCCGGCCTTCAAAACATTTTCGCCGAACTTTTCACGGGGGCTCCCGGGGCGAAAATGAGCGGCGGCCTGACCGCGGCGATTTGGAACGCGCTCTCCGAAAACGGATTCGAGCCGCAGCGATTATGCCGTCAGCCGTGGACCCAAGCGTATCGGCTGCAATTTGATACGAGCACCACACCCCGCCGCCGCCTCCGCGCCGTTGGCGGGCCAAACCGATAACCCCAGAAAGGAGAAAGCATGTACCGAAGAAATCCGAGCATCCGATTCGAGACGCGCGAGATTGCTTTCCGCGCCTCCCCCGTAGCCGGCGAGCAACGCTCCGTCGAGGCCGTGCTGTCAACCGATGCACCGGTCGAAGTGTGGAGTTGGTCGCGTGGCGAAGTGATTCTGGAGGCGCTTCCGATCGACGCCGCGACACTCCCGTCCCAATGTCCCCTACTGGTTGACCACGAGCGATCGGTCCCAAGCATGGTTGGCTCCGTATCGAGCTTCCGAAGCGGCGCGGGCGAGGTGTTGGGCCGCCTCAGTTTTGCCGCTGGCAACCAAACGGCCGATTCGGTCTGGCCGTTGGTCGAAGGCCGCCACCTAAGATCGGTCAGCATCGGCTACCGAGTTTTCTCATACCGAGAAATCCGGCCGGGTGAAACCGCGACAATCGCCGGCCGAACCTACGCAGCCCCTTCCGATCGGTCCATTTTCGTGGCCGAAAAATGGGAGCTAAAAGAAGTCTCACTCACGCCGATCGGGGCGGACCCCGCGGCGCAGATTCGATCCGATTCCACAACTCATTTTTCAGCGAAAGGAATATCTCACGTGCAAACCATCGACATCATCGGCCGCCATGCCGGATCAATGAGCGTTGCTCAGTATGCCGCGGCGTGTCTCAAACGACGCAACCAGCCCGTGCCGGAAAACGATCTGGAAATTACCCGTGCCGCATTTTCTGGCGTCGAAGGAATTGCTGACCTGCAAGGCCTTGTCAACGCGGCGATTCTTACAGGCTTCCAAAACGCGAGCGATTCGCTTGCCGGCGTTTACACGATCCAAAACGCGCCGAACTATCTGCTCGGCGAATTGGGCGTGCTGTCCGTCCATCCACGACTTAGCCGCATTGCCCGCGGCGGCACGGCCCCGAGTGCTTCGTTTGCCCTCTCGGCCACGGGCTACCGGCTGGCGAAATATGGCTGCCAGATTGTCCTGGATGAGCGAGACGTTGAAGATGGGCGAAGCATCGGAGTCTACCAGTTGGCACTCGCGGAAACCGGGGCCGCTTTCCGTCGATTCACGCAAGACTTGCTTTGGGCGATCGTTTTGCGAAATCCGACGTTGGGCGACGGAACCCCGCTGTTTCACGCCGACCGAGGCAACCTCGGCGCGGTCGCCTTGTTGGATGTGAATCTCGACGTCGGCATGGCCGCGATTGCCGGGCAGACTTCCGTAGATGAAAACGGCGATCCGATTCACGTTGGATTGACGCCGCGGTACTTGCTCGTTCCGCCGGCGACACTTGGCGCGGCGAAGCGGCTAGTCCGCAATATGCAAACGGCCGATTCAACGGACCTGATCGTCCGGCCAGAGTCCCGATTGTCGGCCGCTGGCGTGGTCGATCCGACCGCGGCCGACGACGCGCCATTGCTCCAAGGCAACGACAAGATCTGGTTGCTGGCCGCGCCGGCTGCCCAAGCCCCAAGCATCGTCTTGGCTGCACTGAACGGCCGAGTCGAACCGACGATTCGCACTTTCGCCCTCGACCAGGGTCAATGGGGAATCGGCTGGGATATTTCGCTATCGGTCGCCGCGGCGGCCGTCGATGGCCGCCCACTGTATTGGTCGGTTGGCGAATGATTTTTCGCTGCCGGGCCTGAATTGGAACCCTCGCCTGGCAGCGACCGGCGAGCCGGACGCGGCGACGGCCGCCCCGGCCGCCGGAGTTTTTCAACTTGAAAAAAGGACGTGCGATGCGAAAACGAAGAAGAGCGTTTTTAGTGATTGAACTCGACTCCGATGAAATCCAAACCGTTTTGCCCCCGCACTTGCGAGGAATGCTATCCCGTCCGCTTGTCGATCCGATCCAAACGCGAGAGCAAAAAGGCGGCCCGTGGTTTCCGAGCGAAGAGCAACGGCGAGCAAAACGGCGACAAGAACGATCGGCAAGAAAACACGCAGAGGGCAAGTAATGGCCTACCTCTTCGACCCCGATAGCGCCGAGCCCGATTCCAACGCATTTGATGAATCAGGCGTGTTTTGTCCGCGGTGCGGCTGCGCGGCGCACGTCGTCACCTATCCGCGCGGCACACCACCGCGGCAAAACGGCGGCGGATGGAAAGGATCGTGGTACGGCAGCACGAGCGGCAAGGCAGAGTGTTTGTTCTGCGGCATTAGGTTCGGGATATTTGTCGACGATTCACCAAACGACCAGGACGAACCGCAGGACACCACAGGGCAGCCGCCAGCATGGATGCGACATGCCCGTGGGTCCTCCCGGCCGGGGTAGCGCGAAGGTTTCCCACTCCGTATTTCGTGCTTTTCGCACGAATATGACCTCGTTTCGGGGCGCACAACAACAGAAAGCAAAAATGAAAAAATCGCAACCGAAAACCGAAGCGGCAACAGTCGAGCAGCTTGCCGAGATGCTTGGAGCGAGCGTTCTATTCGTGAAAGTCGCGGGGGCCATTGGCTGCCGGGGCCTTGACGGGTTCGCTCCGATGGCAAAGAACCCGGCGGAACTCGCACGTTTTTTGGGTGTCAGCCGATCGACGGTTTCAGACTGGGTTCGCGGCGGCGTCCCGCGCGAGCCGGATGGCGGTTTTTCGATTCCGAAAGTTGTCGCGTGGCGCAATCGTCGGCAGGCAAAGCCAACAAACCCGCGCGACGACATCTTGCGAGGCTTTTGCCGGGTTCTCAGAGTCGAAGCGTATCATGCAACGCTGGCCGCGGCCGCGGAACTGGCGAAGGCGTCCACACCCGCAACCGACGAAGACTTGCGGCAGCTACAAGTCGAAATCGCTATGATTCTTGGGAAACACTTCGGCCCGCTCTGTCCAAGCGAATCCGAGGTCGAACAACTTCTTGTTGGGCCGAAGGTGTGAATCATGCCCGACCCATTTTGCAATCTGCAATCGCTGGACCTCGACAGCATCAAGCCGGTTTTCCCCGAGCTTGTCGGCTTGAAAAAAGACGCGGCCCGCCAGTTGGTCGAAGATCGTCGCCACGTCCGGCGAACGGACAAGGCCATTATGCTCGACGCGCGGCGTCTGCAAAACGCCGTCGAACATATCGGCCGACTGCCCGAGCCGGGCGAAGCCTACCACCTTGTCACGGCGAAGCGATACAGCCTTTGGCACGTAATCCAGGCG